>CAUGKA010000173.1 GCA_959599615.1 uncultured Collinsella sp.
GGGCTGCGGTTTGCCGTCGCGCACTACGCCGGGGACCTCCCGCTGGCCTCCGCGGACGTCGCGGTGTGCGGGCACACGCATCGTCCGCGCATCGAGCGCGTGCGGGGGTGCCTGGTGGTGAACCCCGGGTCCGCCTCGTTGCCTCGGGGACGGCGCGTGGCTTCCATCGCACGTCTTATGGTCGAGGACGGCTGCGTGCTCTCGGCGGAAATCGTTGACTTGTAAGGTGTCGCGCGTGGGCGCGGCTCCTTTTTCTTGCAGGTAGACGGGGTAGTCCAGGCAACCGTCCGCGCGGGCAAAATTATTTGAAAAAAGTTCTTGCGCACAAAGACGGACTCTGTGTATACTAATCCCCGCAGCAAGGAGCGCAAGCGAATTGCCGCCTGGGGAGTTAGCTCAGTTTGGTTAGAGCGCCGGCCTGTCACGTCGGAGGTCGCGGGTTCGAGCCCCGTACTTCCCGCCAACGCAATTAAAGCCACGTCTTCGGACGTGGCTTTTTGCGTTTGATAGGACCTCGATCCCATCGGCTCCTTTCGCCCAGAAGCAAATCCTTCCAATTCCCGGACAAGTTCCGTTTGAGACATGTGTTCAAACAAGGCGTTTGTTGCGCAACACCAGTTCAACGAAGCAGGGGGTTAGGTTATACTGAATTGCACTGTGGGCCGTTTTTGATGCAAGAGGCTTCAAACACGGCATTCAGTGGGCACCCGTTTTGCTATTTGGGCGTCCATACGGTCATTGACGTCTCGACGTAAGCTCGGCCCCGGAGCTCGTTCGAGCTGCTCCTATTCCTTGAAAGGGGAAAAATGGACATATCGAGGAAGACTGATTACGCCCTTCGCATGCTCGCGATGCTTGCCGAGGACCCGGAGCGTCTGCTTTCTGTTCGCACTGCCGCCGAAGAGGTCAATGTCCCGTATTCGTTTGCCCGTTCGATCCAGCATGGTTTGGTTCAGGCCGGTATTGTGGAGAGCCTGCGTGGCGTCCATGGCGGCATGCGTCTTAGGGTCAGCCCCGACGATGTCACCATCCGACAGGTCGTCGAGGCCGTTCAGGGCCCCATGGTCATGAACGATTGCACTGCGCCCGATGGCGACTGTGCGCGCATGGGTACGTGCTGCTATCATTCCCTGTGGGCCGGAGCTCAGGCGCTGATGCGCGACTACCTCGATTCCGTTTCGCTGGGCGATATCGTCGCTCGCCGCCAGTTCCCGGCCGTCGATTCCAAGTTCGCCGACCGCGATGCGTTTCCCGAGTACGCCACCTGTGCGTGCGCTTGCCGGGAAGAATAGCGCCGCACAAGGAGTGTAGCCATGATTCAGGACCCCTTTCGTTCGATGATTCGATCGGAAGGGGTCCTGCGTTATCGCGACCTTCCGTGGCGCCGCACGCGCGACCCGTATATCATCTGGCTTTCCGAGGTCATGTTGCAGCAGACGCAGGTGCCGCGTGTGGAGACGCGCATGCCGGCGTGGCTCGATCGCTTTCCGACCGTACAGGCGCTTGCCCAGGCCGCGCCTTCCGATGTTTTGGACGCTTGGCAGGGCATGGGCTACAACCGTCGTGCTCTGGCTCTTCACAGGGCCGCACAGTGCGTTGTTGAGGACTGGGATGGGGAGTTTCCGCGCGAGACGCGCGATCTGGTTGCGCTGCCCGGCATTGGTCCGGCGACGGCGCAGGGAATCCGCTCGTTTGCGTTCGATCTTCCGGGCGTGTATCTGGAGACCAACGTGCGCACGGTCTTTCTGCATCATTTCTTTCCCGACGTGCCGGCTGTTCCCGATCGCGAACTGGTGCCGCTGATTCAGGCCGCCTGTCCGGCGGCTCCCGGCGCGACGGCGGATGAGATCGCTCCCTTTGCCGTGCCGCTCGATGATGCCGACACACCGCGCGCATGGTATTACGCGCTGCTGGATTATGGCGCGTATCTTAAGAAGACGCTGCCCAATCCGTCCAGGCGCTCGGCGAGCTATAGCCGTCAGTCCAAGTTTGAGGGCTCGCGCCGTCAAAAGCGCGCCCATATTGTGCGCATGCTGCTGGCTGCGCGCGATGGGCGGCCGGCGGGCATCACGCTCGCCGAGGCCGTGGCGGGTGTCAACGAAATGGAGGCGGCGGCAGGCCGCGAGCCGGTCGACCGCGATCTTGTCGCAGGCATTTTGGCCGACTTGGAGCGTGAGGGCTTTTGCCGCGTGGAGGGCGACCGCTGGCTAAGCGTGTAGCCTACCCGAATCTGAAGAACAGGATTGTAAGGTTTAAATTTTCGTCATGGGGGCATCCTAAGGGCAAGGCCGCTCAAAGCCTATGGGCGGCATGTGTTGAAGGGAAGTACACCTATGGATTTTGAGAACTCTCAAACCAAGAAGAACCTCGAGACCGCTTTTGCCGGTGAGTCCCAGGCGCACACCAAGTATCGCTATTACGCATCTAAGGCCAAGAAGGATGGCTACGTGCAGATCTCGAATATCTTTGCCGAGACCGCAGGCAACGAGTCCGAGCACGCCAAGCTGTGGTTTAAGTATCTGCACGACGGCGCCGTTCCCGACACCCTGGATAACTTGCGTGATGCCGCTGCGGGCGAGAACTACGAGTGGACCACGATGTACGACGAGTTTGCCAAGACCGCCGAGGAAGAGGGCTTTGCCGAGATCGCCGCGAAGTTCCGCGGTGTTGCTGCCGTCGAGAAGGCTCACGAGGAGCGCTACAACAAGCTCGTCGAGCGCATTGAGTCGGGCGAGGTGTTCGAGCGCGAGGGCGTAAAGGTGTGGAAGTGCCTGAACTGCGGGCACCTGCATGTGGGTGCCGAGGCGCCCGAGGTGTGCCCGGTTTGTAACCACCCGAAGGCGTACTTTGAGGAGCAGGTGGTGAACTACTAGCGCGTGGCGCTAGCTGCTGCGGAGCGCAGGGCGGGGAAATACCTTTCCCTCTCGCTCACGGCTCCGCAGGGTCGCGCGAGGCAAAGGTATTTCCCGCCCTGCGCTCCGGCTTCGGGTCGTTGCGTGCTCGCTACAGAAAAGCTGATAAAAAAGTTTGTGTGCCGCCCCTATTGGGGCGGCACGTTTTTTGTATGGGGGCTGGTTGGGACGGCGCCGTTCATGGGTGGGGTACACTGGGTAGCGACTTTTAGTTTATCTACTACCTGATGGGGTGTTTTTGTATGGGTAAGAAGTCTCGGGCTCGGGTGGCTGCGGCGGGGACTCGCAAGGATCCTGGTCGTCGGGTTCCTGAGGGCAAAAAGGCCGATCGTGCCGAGAAGGACAAGAAGGTCGGCGCGCATGCTCATCCTGAGTGGGCACCTCATTTGAATACGGCGAGCGAAGACCTGACTGCCAAGCTGTTTACGATGGTCGAGGTCATCTTGGGCGTGGTGCCTGTGGTGGTCATCGGTCTGTTCTTGGCCTCTAAGGATGCCGCGAGCGTGGATAAGCTCACCGACGTCTTTTCTCAGGACCCCTCGATGGTGGTCACGTTTATCTCTGCGTGCCTGCAGCCGTTTGTGGCGTACATGCTGTACATGATTTATCGCAAGTACTGCGAGGGCGATGCGGGCTTTGCCGCCGGCAACCTGATCGGCCTCTTGTGCTCCGAGATTTTGCTGCTCAATATTCCCGGTGTCATCGGCATGGGCATCTTGTTGTGGCGTGTTTGGCGCAACGTTGCCCCGCACTTCGAGAGCTGGCTGTTTGAGCGCCGCGCAATGGGCGTGCTGGTCGATATCGCGGGCTCGCTCGTGATCCTGGCACTGGCGTTTATGTGTGCCACCGCCGCCCGAGGTCTCGCGGGCATGTAATCTGTCTTTGCCGACTGCGGAGCGCGGGGCAACTGCTGGCCTTGCCGCTCCGGGCGTCAGACCCGCGGCGCATCCCTTTCCCTCTCGCTCACGGCTTCGCAGAGTCGCGCGAGGCAAAGGCATACGCCGCGGGTCTGACGGCGCG
>CAUGKA010000174.1 GCA_959599615.1 uncultured Collinsella sp.
CGGCCTCGGCGTTGCGGTAGGCACGCTCCAGCAGGGCTTCCTGCGAGTTGAAGGGTTTCTCACCCTCTGCGCGCTCCACGGGGACCCAGGTGCCGTCGCTCGTGAGGCTGCGGGCCTTCACGTTGTCGCGCAGCTGCATGCTCATGTACTCGTGCACCAGGGCGCGGCAGGTGGGGTCGAGCACGGGGAAGGCGATCTCCACGCGGTGCTCGGTGTTGCGCGTCATCATGTCGGCCGAGCTCAGATAGATCATGTCCGAGTCCACGCCGAAAGCGTAAACGCGTGCATGCTCCAAAAAGCGTCCGACGATAGAACGGACATGCACGTTCTCGGTCTTGCCAGGAACTCCCGGCTTGAGGCACGAGATGCCGCGGATGATCATGTCCACGCGGACTCCTGCGCACGATGCCTCGGCGATCTTGTCGATGACCTCGCGGTCGGTGAGCGAGTTGAGCTTAAAGAACACGCGGGCGGGCTCGCCAGCGAGGGCGCGCTGGATCTCGCGGTCCAGGCCGCGCATGATGAGCGGCTTGAGACCGACCGGCGCCACGCCCAGGAAGCGGTAATCGCCGCGCAGATTGCCCAGCGACAGGTTGCGGAAGAACAGGTTGGCGTCCTCGCCGATACCGGGGTGGGCGGTCATGAGCATAAAGTCGCTGTAGAGTTTGGCCGTCTTCTCGTTAAAGTTGCCGGTGCCCAGCAGCGTTAGGCGCGTTAGCGCCATGCCCTCGCGATAGGTGAGCTGGCAGATCTTGGAGTGGCACTTAAAGCCCTCGGAGCCGTAGATGACGGTGCAGCCGGCCTCTTCCAGGCGCTCGGCCCACTCGATGTTGTTCTGCTCGTCAAAGCGCGCGCGGAGCTCCATGAGCACCGTGACCTCTTTGCCGTTCTCGGCGGCATCGATCAGCGACTCGCACAGGCGGCTCTGCTTGGCCACGCGGTAGAGCGTGATGCGCAGCGAGATGCACTCGGGGTCGTAGGCTGCTTCGTGCACCAGGTCCAAGAACGGATTCATGGCCTCGTAAGGGTAAAAGAGCAGCTTGTCGTGCTGCAGCACCTGCTCGCGGATGGAACGGGACATGTCGATGGTGGGGTTGGGCTGCGGCTTAAACGGCGTAAAGAGCAGCTCGTTGCGTAGATGCTCGGGAATCTTGCCCTCAATGCCGAAGACGTAGCCCAGGTCGAGCGGGATATCGCAGGTAAAGACCGAGCGGCGAGAAAGCTCGAGCGCCTTGCGGATGGTCTTGAGCGTCGCCTTCTCGAGCGACCCCGAGACCGCGAGCACTACCGGCTGCAGACGCAGGCGCTTCTTGAGGATGCGCTTCATGTGCTGGCGGTAGTCCTCTTCCTCCTCGACGCCCTCGCCGTCCGGATCGATGTCGGCGTTGCGGGTGACGCGGATGAGCGCGCGGTCGAGCGGCTTATAGGAGCCAAAGCAGCTGTCCAGGCAGGCGAGGATGACGTCCTCGAGCAGAATGTAGGAGTAGGTGCCGGTGGGCGAGGGGATCTCGACCACGCGGTTCATCGAGGCGGGGATCTCGATAAGGCCCAGCAGGCTCTCCTCGTCGGTGACGCCGTCCAGGCCGCAGGCCAGGTAGAGTGCACCGTTGCGCAGGTTGGGGAAGGGATGGCGCGGGTCAATGACCAACGGCGAGATGACCGGCGACACGTAGGCCTGGAAGTAGCGGGTTACAAAGGTGCGCTCCTCGGGCGTAAGCGAATCGATGCGGGCGCGGTGAACGCCCAGGGCGTC
Source organism: uncultured Collinsella sp. (assembly GCA_959599615.1). Classification (GTDB taxonomy): domain Bacteria; phylum Actinomycetota; class Coriobacteriia; order Coriobacteriales; family Coriobacteriaceae; genus Collinsella. The sequence continues at coordinate 1,754 of CAUGKA010000174.1, forward strand.
GAGCTTGCCCTCGATGCTCTTAAAGATGGACTCCCATCGGGTAAGGAGCCCGGGCATTTCGGTCATGACAGCATCGACCTGTTCGGAGGCGGTCATATTGCTCTTGTTGTCGACAGGCTGTTTTTTGAGCTCTGCCAGATCGGACAGGCCGCCCACGCGCACCATGAGAAACTCGTCGAGGTTGGACTCGAAAATCGACACGAACTTTAGACGCTCGAACAGCGGAGCGGTCTCGTCGAAGGCTTCGTCAAGCACACGGTTGTCAAAGCGTAGCCAGCTGAGCTCTCGGTTCTGCGTGTACGAGAAGTCGCGCGGCGGTTTGCGCAGCTTTGCGGCGGCTTGCTTTTTTTCGATTTTGCTCGGCATATGCATCTGTCCGTTCAGTCCCCGCAGGGGACGGTTGCCTAACACTATTCACTATTGTCTCAATTTAGTCGACCTATGGCACGGACGTATCGCGTGAACGGTATCTTTACCTACTTCTTACGCTGACAAGCCATAGAGCTGACGCCCGTCACGTTGTGAAAAAACGGTCTATATCCTCACTCAACTGGTGAGTATGTGTGAATAAGAATGATAGGTAGCTGAATATCATCGAATACAGACAGAAACACGAACAAGCGTCATTTATATACATAAAACCGTTTTAGATATGCAATTCCTAATCGAAAGATTGGAGTTGTAATTGCGAATGATTTTTGAGAAAAAAGAGCGTTTACCTTAGAAAAGTTACTTTAGAACGCCGAAGTACATCATGGGGGAATCACATGCGATATACCGTTCATCGCACTTTGTTGACCGTTCGGGGGCGAGGTGGAATTGCGGCTGATTTTTGGATATAACTAGAGCTGTCAGCAAGCAGCGTCTCATATGGAGGGGCGCTGATACATTCGGCCAGTAAGGCCCGAAAGAAAGGTAGGAGGCCATGACGAAAGGTCTGCACGTGCCTTCCGAGATCGGCAAGCTCAGGAAGGTCTGCCTGCACCGTCCCGGCGACGAGCTCCTCAACCTGCCGCCCGACGAGCTCGAGCGACTCCTGTTCGACGACGTCCCGTTCCTGGAGGTCGCGCAGCAGGAGCACGACACCTTCGCCCAGATCCTGAGGGACCAGGGCGTGGAGGTCCTCTATCTCGAGAACCTCGTCGCTGAGGTGTTCGACCAGGTCCCCGGCGCCCGCGCCGAGTTCACCGACCAGTACATCGCCGAGGCCGGCATCCGCGGCCAGCACATGCCGCAGATCGTCCGCGAGAAGCTGGACTCCATCGAGGACAACCTCGAGTTCGTCAAGAAGACCATGGCCGGCATGACCAAGTCCGAGATAGACATGCCCCTCACGGCGTCCACGACCCTCGACTCCCTGGTCAACTCCGAGTCCGAGTCCGACCTGATCATCGACCCGATGCCCAACCTCTACTTCACCCGCGACCCGTTCGCGGTCGTCGGCGAGGGCGTCAACCTCAACCGCATGTACTCGGTCACCCGCAACCGCGAGACCCTGTACGGCAAGTACGTCTTCAAGTACCACCCCGACTACAAGGACGTCTCCCTGTACTTCCGCCGCGACTGCCAGTTCCACACCGAGGGCGGCGACGTGCTGAACATCAACGAGAAGACCCTCGCCGTCGGCATCTCCCAGCGCACCCAGGCCGCCGCTATCGACGTCATGGCCCAGAACATCTTCTGGAACTCCGACTCCAAGGTCGAGCGCATCCTGGCCTTCGACATCCCGGTCTCGCGCGCCTTCATGCACCTCGACACGGTCTTCACCCAGATCGACGTCGATAAGTTCACGATCCACCCCGCCATCATGGGCACCCTGCGCGTCTACGAGCTGACCGCCGGCAAGAACCCGGGCGACGTGAACATCCGCCTGATCGAGGACACCCTCGAGCACGTCCTGGAGGACGCCACCGGCGTCGACCAGGTCAAGCTGATCCCCTGCGGCGGCGGCGACCCGATCGCGGCCTCCCGCGAGCAGTGGAACGACGGCTCCAACACCCTGTGCGTCGAGCCCGGCAAGATCTGCGTCTACGCCCGCAACACCGTCACCAACGACGTGCTGTACAAGGAGGGCCTGGACCTTCTCGTCGTGCCCTCCGCCGAGCTCTCCCGCGGCCGCGGCGGCCCGCGCTGCATGAGCATGCCCTTCTGGCGCGAGGACCTCTAAG
>CAUGKA010000175.1 GCA_959599615.1 uncultured Collinsella sp.
GCTCGTTGGCTTCGTTGATGGCGGCACCGGCGTTGACCATGTTGTACTCGGTGTCGGGACCGGCGTTGAGGAACACGTTGACGCGCGTGATGCCGTCAGTCCACACGGGCTTGACGGGCACGCCCAGGGCCTCGGCACCCTTAACGATAAACTCGCCCGAGAAGCCGGCGAAGAAGCCCAGGATCGTGGTGTCGACGCCGTAGTGGTCGAGCGTAAACGAAACGTTGAGACCCTTGCCGTTGGGGGTGTAGACAGCGTTACGGGTGCGGGTAACGGTGTTGGCGGACAGGCCATCGCAGGAGATGTTGTAGTCAATAGCGGGATTTGCAGTAAGCGTGTAAATCATGAATGTTCCTTTCACGAAGCAACGTGTTAATGAAAGTATATTCCACGCTTCGGCAAAAGGCTACAACAACTCGGTGAACGGTGTGGAACGCGTGAAGCGCGGCTCCGAGGTTCGAGTGGGACAACAAACGGCGCCCCGGTCGAAACCGGGACGCCGTATGCGCACGAGTTTGTCGCGTTTCGCTTACTTGCGATCAAGCTTACGGACGGCAACGCGCTTGCTGTACTCGTCAACGTGACCGAAGTCGCCGATGCCGACGGACTCAGCGACGTTGGCGCCGGTGGCCATAGCGAGCTTCATGGCCTCCTCGACGTTGTCGCGATCCCTGTACCACTTGTGCAGGAACGCAGCGAGGGTGCAGTCGCCGGCGCAGACGGAAGAGACAAGCTTGATGTTGAACTCACGCTTGGCATACCAGATGTCCTCGCCGTTGGAGAAGTAAGCGTCACCGCGGCTACCACGGGTGAGCAGCACGTTCTGGACGCCGGCCTCGTGAGCCAGCTTCATGGCAACGCGGACCTCGTCGTCGGTGTCGACCGGCACGCCGAAGATAGCCTTCATCTCGTGATGGTTCGGCTTAATGAGCAGCGGCTTCTTGTGAGCGAGCTCCTTGAGCTTGTCGGAGGACAGGTCCAGGACGACGTCGGCGCCACGGGCCTGAGCGTGCTCCATGACCTGAGCCAGGAAGTCAGGCGTAGCTTTGGGAGGCACGGAGCCGGAGACGATCAGGCACTCAAGGTCGCCCGCGGTGTCCAGGATGTTGTAGAGCTCCTCCTGGTGCTGCGGCGTGATCGGAGCACCAGGGTTGAGGATGCCGTACTCGTGCTGGCCATCGTTGACGTAGGTGTTAATGCGCGTGATACCGTCGGTCCAGACCGGGCGGCAAAGGCAACCCAGGTTCATGACCTCCTCGACGATGAACTTGCCCGTGAAGCCGGCGAAGAAACCGAGCGCGACGGTGTCGACGCCCATCTTCTTAAAGGCGAAGGACACGTCGAGGCCCTTGCCGTTAGCCGTGTAGCTGGCCGAGCCGGTGCGGACGTTCTCGTCGGGCTCGAGCGGAGAGCTCGAAACCGTCATGTCGACAGCCGGGTTAGCGGTTAGCGTGTAGAACATTTACAGTACCCCCTGTATATGTGAGGGCCGCGTGGCCGGCCCATTCCAACCACGCGGTTACCTCTGATACCAAATTAGCGAGCTGCGGACTCGAGCAGTGCCTTGACCTCGGCAGCGGTGTTGCAGGCGAGCGCCTTCTCGGCGAGCTCGTCGCACTCGGCCTTGGTCCACTGGCTGATGGTCTTGCGGGCGCGCAGGATGGACGGAGCGCTCATCGAGAACTCCTCCAGGCCCCAGCTGATCAGCAGCGGCTCGAGCAACGGATCGGCAGCGGCCTCGCCGCACATACCGACCATGATGCCGGCCTTCACGCCGCTCTCGATGATGTTCTTGAGCGAGCGGAGCACGGCGGGATAGTAAACCTGGTACAGGTTGGAGATGGTGTCGTTGCCACGGTCGGCGCACATGGTGTAGCCGATCAGGTCGTTGGTGCCGATGGAGAAGAAGTCGGCGACCTCGGCCAGGCGTTCAGCGAGCAGCGAGGCGGCAGGCGTCTCGACCATGATGCCGACCTCGATGTTCTCGTTGAACTTGCGACCCTCTTCGGCCAGTTCGGTCTTGCACTGCTCGACGAGCTCCTTGACAGCCAAGACTTCCTCGACGCAGGTGACGAGCGGGATCATAATCTTGACGTCACCGAAGGCGCTGGCGCGCAGCAGGGCGCGGAGCTGGACCTTGTACTGGTCGGGGTTGGCCAGGCAGTAACGCACGGCACGGAAGCCCATGAAGGGGTTCTCTTCCTTGACCATGTGAAGGTACGGAATCTCCTTGTCGCCACCCACATCGAGCGTGCGGATGATGACCGGAGCGCCCTTGAGCGCGCTGGCGACCTTACGGTAGGCGTTGAACTGCTCCTCCTCGGAAGGAAGCTCAGCAGAGTCCATGAACAGGAACTCGGAACGGAACAGGCCGATAGCCTCGGCATCGTGATCGAGCGCGTTGGGCACGTCATCGGGGTTGCCGATGTTGCAGGCAATGATCTTCTTGATACCGTCGGCAGTCACGGACGGCTTGCCGCGGAAGGCCTCGAGAGCCGCCTTCTCGGCAGCGAAAGCCTCGGCCTTGGCAGTGTAGGCGGCGAGCGTCTCCTCATCGGGATCGGCCTCGACGATACCCTTGCCACCGTCAACGACAACGGTCATGCCGTTGCGCAGTGCGGTGCAGCTGTTGGAAACCGAAAGGACAGCCGGGATCTCGAGGGCGCGCGCAATGATTGCGGAGTGCGACGTGCGGCCACCAGTCTCGGTGACGATACCGGCAACGTGGGCCTTATCGATCGTGGCGGTCATGGACGGCGTGAGGTCGTGCACGACAACGACGGTGTTCTCGGGCAGGACGGAAAGGTCGACGACCTCCTTGCCCAGCAGCTCGGCCAGAATACCGGTGCGGATGTCGGCGATGTCGGCCGCGCGCAGACGGAACATCTCATCGTCCATGGACAGGAACATGTTCTCGAACATGGTCGAGGTGTCCATGAGCGCCTGCTCGGCGCAGGTGCCGCCGTCAATGGCGGCGTTGATGGCGTCGGTCATGCCCGGATCCTGAGCCAGGACAATGTGTCCGCTCATGATCTCGGCCTCGGCCTCGCCCACCGTCTCCTTCATGTGGTCGGCCTGAGCCTGAGTCTTCTCGCAGAAGACCGAAAGAGCGGTCTGATAGCGCTCCTTCTCTGCTGCCGAATCAGCAACCTCGTGCGGCTCAAACGTCAAGTCGGGATCGACGGCGACCATGACGGTGCCGATACCGATGCCCTCGGAAGCGTTGACTCCCTGATACATTCCCATTCCTCTCTCCGTGTCATGTGATAAAGCGTTTTGCCATATCCATGACAAAAGAGCGCAGCTACCTTAAGACAGGTCACTGCGCCCCCAAATATGAACTTAGTTGTTCAACATGCGACCCGTTTGAGTTCTACTCGCCAAGACCGCTCTTGATGAGCTCGATGGCAGCAGCCAGAGCCTCGGCCTCGTCGGCGCCGTCGCACTTGACCTCGACCTCGGTGCCGCAGGGGATACCAGCAGCCATGAGGGCCATCGGGGACTTGCCGTTGACCTCCTTCTCGGGGGTGACGACCGTCACGTCACAGGCGTACTTGCCCATGGTGGAGGCGAACAGACCAGCCGGACGCATGTGCAGACCCTGAGGATTAACGAGGGTAGCCTTCTCAGAAACCATAATTGACTCCTTTTTTGTGTTTAACCCCTGTCATGCATGTGGCAGGAGTCAGATTCACGACGTTGTTTATATTAACTCACATCAAACGGTTTTTCATTGTGTTTCGCACGAATTGTTGGACAGATGTCGTTCGCTGTCCGCTCGCCTGCCGGGCGGGGCGGTTATGTTTGCTGCTCTACAGTCCTGCGCAAGACGGAAAGCACATTAAGTGCTTTCCTTTGCGTG
>CAUGKA010000176.1 GCA_959599615.1 uncultured Collinsella sp.
AGCGACGACTGGGCAATTCCGCACGTTGGCCTGAGCAGCCTCGGGGAAATCGTCGGCTGGGCGCGCCCAGACGAGTTTCCGCCAAGGAACATGCGCACGAGCAAGGGGCTGCGGGCGCTCGGTTACAACGTGAGGATCGGTGTTTGATCTGCGGCCGTGGGCGGCGCCCGCAAGGTCCCGATCAACCCACCGTCCCCTGCGCCGGACCGGCCCGCCCTGGCATACCGTCCTTGAAGATTTGAGTCACATCAATCGGCCAGCAGATCGCTGGATGTTGACTCTTGACTTTTGGCATATTAGGCGCAATATCTTGCAAAGTCTTGCAAGAACTTCCTCAGGCGAGGCCGCGTGACGACGGAACTTGTGGGGGTGGTATGACAGCGCGCCAGCAGGCGATCTTCACACTCGACGAGTTGGCTACCTACTTAAAGGTCGGCAAGCGGACGCTCTACCGGCTCGCCGCGCACGGGGAGATTCCGGCCTTCAAGGTCGGCGGGACGTGGCGGTTTCGTCAAAGTGAAATCGATCGATGGATCAATGATCAGATCCAAGCAGGCAGAAAGAAGGAGGTGATACGTACAGATGAGCAGCCGAAGTCAGCGAAACATCCCGTGTTGCCTGGGCGCGCTATCCATAGCCGCAGGCAAACGGAGTGAGCGAGAGTCTTCAATTTTTGTTCTGGAGGTGTGACATGGACATTGATTTCAAGAAGTTGGCTCCCTGGAACTGGTTCAAGAAGGAGCAGGAAGAACAACAGAGCACTGCCTCGCTGCCGGTGCAGCGCAATGACCTGCCGGTAGCGGGTGGGCCCGTCAGTCCCATCCTGCAATTGCACCGCGAGATCGACCGCCTCTTCGACGACACGTTTCGAGGCTTCGGCTTTCCGGCGCTGGCCATGCCACGCTGGCCGTCGGACTGGCCGGGCCTGCTGAAGCCGGCGCTGGACATCCAGGAGACCGACAAGCAGTACAAGATTTCTTTGGAGGTTCCCGGCGTCGAGGAAAAAGACATCCATATCACGCTCGACAACGACGTGCTGCTGGTTCGCGGTGAAAAGCGTCAGGAGCAGGAAAGCAAAGACGGCGGTTTCCACCGGGTGGAGCGCTCCTACGGCAGCTTTCAGCGCGCTCTGAACCTGCCGACCGATGCCAACCAGGACACGATCAAGGCCGCTTTCAAGAACGGCGTACTCACGATCACAATGGAAAAGCGCGAGGCCAGTGCGCCCAAGCAGGGCCGCTCGATCCCGATCAACGGCTGACGCCGATCGGCTTGTTCTCTACAGAAAAACCAAGTGAATGGCGAGGCGCCGTGACCTTCGGCGCCTCGTCAAATCAGTCCTCTCAAGGAGCATGAGCATGGCCAGAAAACAATGCCAGGTCTGCGGCCAGCCCGCCACGGTGCGGGTGGAAGCCAATCTCAATGGTCGCCACAGCACCATGCTGTTGTGTGACGATCACTATCGCCAACTGGCGCGCCAGCAAAAGCGCACCGTCTCGCCGCTGGAAGCCTTGTTTGGCTCGCGCAGCGGCTTGTTCGAAGACTTCCTCGGCAGCGACTTCTTCCGCATCGGTGACGATTCGCCGTCCATGGCGGCCGATACCGACGAGGTGGTCGATGCCTCGTTCGGCGAACCCGCCCCGGCCGGTACGGGCACTGCGCGCCGTCGCGGCAGTGGGCTCGCCAGCCGTATCAGCGAACAGTCCGAGGCCCTATTGCAGGAGGCCGCCCGACACGCTGCAGAGTTCGGGCGCGCCGAAGTCGATACCGAACACCTGCTGCTGGCGCTATCCGACAGCGACGTGGTGAAGACCATCCTGGGACAGTTCAAGATCAAGGTCGATGACCTCAAGCGACAGATCGAATCCGAAGCCAAGCGCGGCGAGAAGCCGTTCGAGGGCGAAGTCGGCGTGTCGCCCCGGGTCAAGGACGCGCTCAGCCGCGCTTTCGTGGCCTCCAACGAACTCGGCCACTCTTATGTCGGGCCGGAGCATTTCCTGATCGGGCTCGCTGAGGAAGGCGAAGGTTTGGCGGCCAACCTGCTGCGCCGTTACGGCCTCACGCCGCAAGCGCTGCGCCAGCAGGTAAGCAAGGTGGTCGGCAAAGGGGCCGAGGATGGCCGCGCCGAGACGCCGACCAACACGCCCGAGCTGGATAAATACTCGCGCGACCTCACCAAGATGGCGCGCGAGGGCAAACTCGATCCAGTCATCGGCCGTGCGCAGGAGATCGAGACCACCATCGAGGTGCTGGCCCGGCGCAAGAAAAACAACCCGGTGTTGATCGGTGAGCCCGGCGTCGGCAAGACCGCCATTGTCGAAGGGCTGGCGCAGCGCATGGTCGCCGGTGAAGTGCCCGAGACGCTGCGCGACAAGCGTCTGGTCGAGCTCAACATCAACGCCATGGTGGCAGGCGCCAAGTATCGCGGCGAGTTCGAGGAGCGCGTGCAGAAGGTGCTCAAGGAAGTGACCGAGCACCAGGGCGAGATGATTCTCTTCATCGATGAAGTGCACACCATCGTCGGTGCAGGCCAGGGTGGCGGCGAAGGCGGGCTGGACGTGGCCAACGTGTTCAAGCCGATGATGGCGCGCGGCGAACTGAACCTGATCGGCGCCACCACGCTCAACGAGTATCAGAAGTACATCGAGAAGGACGCCGCGCTGGAGCGTCGTTTCCAGCCGGTGATGGTGCCCGAGCCGACGGTAGCGCAGACCATGATGATCCTGCGCGGCCTGCGCGACACCTTCGAGGCGCACCACAAGGTCAGCATCACCGAGGATGCGATCATCGCCGCCGCCGAGTTGTCGGACCGCTACATCACCGCGCGCTTTTTGCCTGACAAGGCCATCGACCTGCTTGACCAGGCGGCCGCACGCGTGAAGCTGTCGGCCACGGCTCGCCCGGTGGCGGTGCAGGAGCTGGAGTCCGAACTGCACCAGTTGCGGCGTGAGCAGGACTACATGGCCTCGCGCAAGCAGTACGACAAGGCCGCCGAGCTGGGCAAGCGCATCGAGGCCAAGGAGACTGAACTCAAGCAGCTCGTCGAGGAATGGGAACGCGAGCGCGCCTCGGGCAGCGCCGAAGTCAAGGCCGAGCATGTCGCGCAGATCGTCTCGCGCCTGACCGGCATTCCGGTCAACGAGCTGACGGTGGAAGAACGCGAGAAGCTGCTGCATCTGGAGCAGCGGCTGCATGAGCGCCTGGTGGGCCAGGACGAAGCGGTGCGCGCGGTGGCCGATGCCGTGCGGTTGTCGCGCGCGGGCCTGCGCGAAGGCGACAAGCCGGTGGCGACTTTCCTGTTCCTTGGGCCGACCGGCGTGGGCAAGACCGAGCTCGCCAAGGCGCTGGCCGAGTCCATCTATGGCGATGAAGGTGCGCTGCTGCGCATCGACATGTCCGAGTACGGGGAACGCCATGCCGTGGCACGCCTGGTGGGCGCGCCTCCGGGTTATGTGGGCTATGACGAGGGCGGCCAGCTCACCGAGAAGGTGCGTCGCAAGCCCTACAGCGTGTTGCTGCTCGATGAGATCGAAAAAGCGCACCCCGACGTCTACAACATCCTGCTGCAGGTGTTCGACGACGGGCGGCTCACCGACGGCAAGGGCCGGGTGGTGGATTTCACCAATACCATCATCATCGCCACCTCGAACCTGGGCTCGGACATCATCCAGCGTCGGCTGAAGGCCGGTGGCGCCGCCGGCGAGGAATACGAGAAGACCAAGTCCGAGGTGATGGACGTGCTGCGCGGACACTTCCGCCCCGAGTTCATCAACCGCATCGACGAGATCATCGTCTTCCATGCGCTGGGCAAGGAGGAGATCCG
>CAUGKA010000177.1 GCA_959599615.1 uncultured Collinsella sp.
GGTTGGATGCTTTGATTGGCCGCGGCGTGCGTCGTGTCGTCATCAACTGCCAGGCTGTTAGCTTTATCGATTCGACGGGCTTGGCATTCCTGCTTACGCGCGCTCGTGAGCTCATGAGGCGAGAAGGCCTGCTTTCGCTCGTCAATGCATCAGGTGAAGTTGTTCGCTTTTTGGAGATTGCCCGTCTTGTCGATATTCTTCATGTCGCGGGGCCGGCACGGGAGTCTATTCCCGCCATTCCGGTGGGGGAGCTGCCTCGCTGGAGTAAGAGCGTCGAGGTTCGTCAGGGTATCGAGAATCTTCCATACTACCGACATCGCATCGCCGAACTCCTTGAATCGCTTCCGTTGCGCCGTGACGAGCGCTACGATGTCGCGTTGGCGTCGGGGGAGGCGCTGGGTAATGCCTATGACCATGCGGGCGGTATCGGGTGCGTCCTGACGGTTCAGGCCTATGGCGATCGCGTTGTGGTTGAGGTGCTTGATCGAGGTGCCGGCTATTCTATCGATGAAACGAGCGAACCGGTCGCATCAGAGGAGCGCGGCCGTGGTATCAAGCTTATGCGTATGCTCGTCGATAACGTGGAGGTTGCTCGTCGTACGGACGGCGCCGGCACGCGCGTGCAGATGGTGAAGCTGTTTAGCGGAGCGCTGGAATCGTGTGCCTAGCCAATCGCTTTAGCGCGTTTAGCTGCTAAGAACATGCGGCAGACAAGTTTTTTGAAAAAAGTACTTGCGTCTTTTGGACAACTCGCGTAAATTAATAACCCGCAAGCGGACATGGCTCAGTTGGTAGAGCACAACCTTGCCAAGGTTGGGGTCGCGGGTTCGAGCCCCGTTGTCCGCTCCATTGCATTTCCGGACCGTTTAGGCGGTCCTTTTTCGGCGAAGTGGCCAAGTGGTAAGGCAGAGGCCTGCAAAGCCTTTACCCCCGGTTCGAATCCGGGCTTCGCCTCCAGGCAACATCCGGGCGCTCCGGCGCCCGTTTTGTTTTACATATGCGGACATGGCTCAGTTGGTAGAGCACAACCTTGCCAAGGTTGGGGTCGCGGGTTCGAGCCCCGTTGTCCGCTCCAAACGCAGCAGCCCGACTACTACGGTAGCCGGGCTTTTTCGTACCCATCGCTTGGGCTCGAACCCGAGAGGGAGCGAGCGTTAAGCAAACGCGGAGCGTTTGTAGCGAGCTGGCGAGGACGCCGGCAGGCGGCCGAAGCCGGTGCGGATCCGCGAAGCGAATACGCAGACGCCCCGTTGTCCGCTCCAACTATCTTACGCGGTTCTAACGAACCGCGTTTTTTGTTGACGCTGCGCGGGCCCCGGGCACCCCATCTTGCCCCTCAATCGTCGGTCGCGTACATAAAGTACGCTTCCCTCCTCTTTCGCGGCAACCTGGGGCACCCGGAGCCCGCTCGCTGTCGTGGCCGGGCGTAAGTCTTCCGTTCTTTTCACTAATCGATCGATTCGTCCCAGGAGGCTCGAACCCGAGAGGGAGCGAGCGTTTTGGGGCGTGGCTGCGGCGTTGTTTGCCGTGAATGTCAGCTTTGGGCGTATCATCGTGGGCATCTCGCAAAACCTCGTTGCAAGGGAGATTCATCCCATGGCTACAGAAAAGTCCTCTTCGCGCTCATGGATGTCCGATGCCGCGATTTATCAGATCTACCCGCGCTCGTTTAAGGACTCGACTGGTTCGGGTTTGGGCGATATCGCGGGCATTACCCAGCAGATGGACTATCTTGAGCAGCTGGGCATCGAGGCTATCTGGCTGAGCCCGTTTTACCCATCGCCTCTTGTCGATGGCGGCTATGATGTGGCGGACTACTGCGATGTCGACCCACGTCTCGGCTCGCTTGACGACTTCGATGACATGATCGCTGCGGCTCATGCGCACGGCATCAAGGTCATCGTCGACATCGTGCCCAACCATTCGTCCAACCAGCACCCCTGGTTCAAAGCCGCTCTTGCCGCCGGCCCCGGATCACCCGAGCGCGCCCGTTATATCTTCCGCGATGGTCGCGGCGAGCACGGCGAGCTGCCTCCCACCAATTGGAATGCCAACTTTGGCGGCCCCGCCTGGACGCGCGTCGCGGACGGTCAGTGGTATCTGCACATGTTTACGCCCGAGCAGCCGGACTTTGACTGGTCGTGTCCCGAGGTTCATGCGTTCTTTTGCGACGTCCTGGCGTTTTGGAGCGATCGAGGCGTCGATGGCTTTCGCATTGATGTGGCGCACGGTCTCGCCAAGGATCTCGACCGCGATGACCTCGACCGGTGGCATCTCGCCGAGGGCGATGACATGGTTGAGGACGGCACCCATCCGCTGTGGGACCGCAACGAGGTCCATGAGATCTATCGCGAGTGGCGCCGCGTGTTCGACCGTTATGATCCGCCGCGCAGCGCCGTTGCCGAGGCGTGGGTTCTGCCCGAGCGCCAGTATCTCTACGCACGCCCCAGCGAGCTTGGCCAGACATTCAACTTTGAGTTCGCCAAGGCCACTTGGACCTATGATGACATGCACGCTGCAATCGAGAAGGGCTTGAAGGCGGCCATCGAATCCGATTCCGCCTCGACCTGGGTACTCTCCAACCACGACGTGCCGCGCGTGGCGACACGCTATGCCCTGCCGCAAATCAAGGCGACGCGCTACCATCAGATTGCGCTCGACTGGCTCTTACGCGACGGGTCGTCTTATGACGAGGACCGTGAACTCGGCGAGCGCCGCGCGCGGGCAGCCCTTTTGCTTGAGTTGGCGCTTCCGGGCTCGGCATACGTGTATCAGGGTGAGGAGCTCGGCCTTTTTGAGGTGGCTGACATCCCGTGGGCTGCACTCGAAGATCCCACTGCGACCAATACGCACGGACCGAAGCGCGAGAAGGGGCGCGACGGCTGTCGTGTGCCCCTGCCGTGGGTGGCAGCGGACGATCCCGCGCAGGGCGGATCGTTTGGGTTTTCACCGGCGGACGCCGATGCGGCGCCCCATCTGCCACAGCCTGCATGGTTTTCCGATTACGCTGCCGATAGGGAAGAAGCGGACCCGGCATCGATGCTTGCGTTCTATCGCGACGCCCTCTGGCTGCGGCGCAAGCTGCGCGGGTGCGCCAACGATCTTGCGTGGCTCGATCTTGACGGGTGCACCGGCCTTGCGGATGGTGCCGAGGGCGCTGAGGGCGGCGTCATCGCCTATCGCCGCGACAACGGCTGGGCGTGTGTGACGAACTTCGGTGCAGCACCCGTGGAGCTGCCGGCGGGCAGGGTCCTGCTCACCTCATCACCGCTTGCAGACGGCAGGCTCGCGCAGGACAGTTCTGCCTGGATCATGCTCGCTGAGTTGTAGGGGCCTCTTGCGGCGAGCTTGCGTTTGCCTACACCTTCCGTGGTGGCTGATGTCTTCGCGAGGTTCGCGAGGGCGTCGCAAAACTTTTCAAAAAAAGTTCTTGCATTTGGGTGGATCATCCCGTATATTAAATCCTCGCAGGCGGACATGGCTCAGTTGGTAGAGCACAACCTTGCCAAGGTTGGGGTCGCGGGTTCGAGCCCCGTTGTCCGCTCCATTTGGGCGTTTAGCTCAGGGGGAGAGCGCTTCCCTGACACGGAAGAGGTCAGAAGTTCAAATCTTCTAACGCCCACCAAATGTTCGCAGCTCAGAGGCTATGTCCTCTGGGCTGTTTTGTTAAAGGCTTTAGCCTGTGCGGGGCGCGCAGCGCGCCGCATCAGAAACCACCCGC
>CAUGKA010000178.1 GCA_959599615.1 uncultured Collinsella sp.
CCAGCCATAAAAAGCCTCCCATTTCTTGTGTCCAAGAAATGGGAGGCAGTTCAGTTGCCTCGGGGCTTTTTTCTTACCTACTGAAAGTAGTCAAAAAACCCGTCCCAAATTAACTACTTTGATTTTGTGTGCTGTGCGAAAGATTGGGTAGTATAGCTATTCAATGCGGCGCGCTGCCGCGTATTAACCGCTACGTACCGGAGGTGTTCCATGGTTCGCGTCGACATAGAGACCATCGTCATGGCCGCCGGTCCCGTGCCATCGCTTATCGTACTTCGTGAGCGCAGCAGCAAATCGGACTCGCCCGCGCCGCTGCGTTCCCTTTCCATTCAGACTGGTTCGTTTGAAGCTGCTGCCATCAGCCGCGGCATCGATAGCGGCCGCGCCGAGCGCCCGATTACCCATGACCTGCTGCTCGATACCGTTGACGCCCTGGGCGCCAAGCTCGAGCGCATCGAGATCGTTCGCGCCGAGCCGCCGGTGTTCTACGCGACGATCGTCGTACTGGCCGATGGCGAGGAGCGCAAGATCGACGCCCGCCCCAGTGATGCCATTGCCCTTGCCGTGCGCAGCAATGCCCCCATGTTTGTGGAGGACGACATCATGAATCGCCTGGGCACTGTTTCCACCCACGCCGAGGATGTCGACGACGAGCAGGAGTTCGAGAAGTTCGACGAGTTCGTCCATACGCTCTCCCCCGATGACTTCTAAATGCGGGGCGGCAGGGTTGCGGAGTGTTCGCTGATGGCCAGCGGTATGTCGGCTGAGGCGGCGGCCATTGCGCGCGAGGCCCAGATGCGCTCGGAGGCTTCTGAGGCGGCTCGCATTGCCTATGTGACGCAGGCCCGCACGCTTCGCGAGCGCCGCGGCTCGTTTATCAAGATGGTTGTCGTCTCCGCCCTTGTCGCGGCAATCTGCTCGCGCCTTCGTGGTACAGTTGGTGCGCTTGGGTTTTCGATTTCAACAGGCTTGGTAATCTGGGGTGTGGTCGATGCAGTAATGCTGACCAACCAGATCAAGGTACTCGACAAGCGCGCGATGGATATGATGCGCGCCCGCGACGCTGCCGCCAAGATCGCTGCCGAGGCACAAGAACTGTAACGACGCCAGACTCGATGGGAAGGTCTAAAGATGGCACAGGATATGCAGGACGCCGGTAACGTCTCCGCCGAGCTCGACGCCATGGTGTGTGACCTGATTGGTGCGTTCTTGGACGACCTTGCCGCCGGCGAGAATCCGGGCGTAGTTGTGGCGATCGAGGACGCTGCTTCCAACCGTTATCTGGCGGCGCTCGATGAGGATGGCGAAGAGGCATGCCTCGAGGCTGCCACCAACTTTATCTCCGAGCACAAGATGGGTCTTAAGGACGAGGGCCTGGGCCGCATCGCCCGCTATGCCATCGGCTACACCGGTTGTGTCGAGATTGACGGCGGCTACCACGACGCTCTGCTCGTGAGTTTCTTTGAGACGGCGCTCGAGAGCGGTTTTTCGGCATATGTGCTGTATGAGGGCATGGGCGCCGGCGATGGTTTTATGTGGAGCGACCCTGAACCTGCAGGTGAGGAAACCCCTCTTATCTAAAATCGCTAAAATAAACGAGTTTTCGGTAAAAGGCTCAATATTCCCGCCGAGCGTTGTGTTGCTGGGTGGGTCGCATACGCGTGCCGGTTGTATATAGATAGAAGATAGGGGAACTACATGCGCGTAGACAATCTGAGGAACATCGCCATCATCGCTCACGTCGACCACGGCAAGACGACGATGGTCGACAAGCTCCTGCGTGCCACGGACGCCTTCCGTGCCAACCAGCAGGTCGAGGACCGCGTCTTGGATTCTAACGACCAGGAGCGCGAGCGCGGCATTACGATTCTCGCCAAGAACATCTCTATCGAGTACAAGGACGTTAAGATCAACGTCATCGACACCCCGGGCCACGCCGACTTCGGCGGCGAGGTCGAGCGCGTGCTGCGTATGGCCGACGGCGCCCTGCTGCTGGTCGACGCTTTTGAGGGCCCCATGCCCCAGACCCGCTTCGTGCTGCGTCACGCCATCGACACCGGCCTCAAGATCATGATCGTCATCAACAAGATCGACCGTCCGGGCGCCAACCCCGAGAAGGCCTACAACGACTGCCTGGACTTGATGGCTGACCTGGGTGCCACCGACGACCAGCTTGAGTTCGCCATGGAGCACGTGGTCTACGCCAGCGCCATGAATGGCTTTGCCCGCCTTGATCCCAACGACGACAACATGGACATGTATCCGCTGCTCGATATGATCATCGACGACATGCCCGCGCCCGAGGTTGACGAGAACGCTCCGCTGGCCATGCAGTGCGTGACCATCGACCACTCCAACTTTGTCGGCCGTATCGGCATCGGCCGCGTGTACTCCGGCACCATCCACCAGGGCGACCAGATTCTGGTCGTCAAGAACGACGGCTCCAGCGCCACCGCTACCGTCAAGCAGCTCTTTACCTTCGACTACCTGGGCCGCACCGAGTGCCAGGAAGTCGGCGCCGGTGACATCGCCGCCGTCGTGGGTATTGACCGCACCGATATCGGCGATGTCTACACCGATATCGAGAACCCCGTCGAGCTCGAGCCCATCGAGATCGACCCGCCGACCCTGTCCATCGTCTTTGAGGCTTCGACCTCCCCGCTCGTCGGTCGCGACGGCGACATCGTGGGCGCCCGCCAGCTCAAGGAGCGCCTGTTCAACGAGGCCGAGAACAACGTGACCATGAAGATCGAGGAGCTCGAGGACAAGAGCGGCGTCGAGGTCTCGGGCCGCGGCATTCTGCACCTGTCCGTTTTGATGGAGTCCATGCGCCGCGAGGGCTTTGAGTTCCAGGTCGGTCGTCCCCGCGTTCTGTTTAAGAAGGACGAGAACGGCAACAAGATGGAGCCCGTCGAGCAGGCCGTCGTCGAGTGCCCGGACGAGTATTCGGGCAAGGTCGTTGAGGTCTTCGGCACCTCCGGCGGCATCATGACGAGCATGGATACCTCGGGCATCGTGACGCACCTCGAGTTTAAGATCCCGACCCGCGGCATCATGGGTCTTAAGAACCGCATCATGAACGTCACCCACGGCGAGGGCGTGTTCTACCACACCTTCCTGGAGTACGGCCCCTATGCCGGCGAGATCGGCAACCGCCAGAACGGCGCCATGATCTCCATGACCACCGAGAAGGCCGTTGCCTACGCCCTGGGTACGCTGCAGGAGCGCGGCCAGCTGTTTGTTGAGCCGGGCACCGAGTGCTATGAGGGCATGATCGTGGGCGAGCGCAGCAAGGCCGGCGACATGGTCGTCAACATCGCCCGTACCAAGAATCTGGGCAACCAGCGTTCCTCGACCTCCGATATCTCCGTCCAGCTGGTGCCGCCCCGTACCTTCTCGCTGGAGGAGGCACTGGAGTACATCGCCGACGACGAGCTGGTGGAGATCACTCCCAAGAACATCCGCCTGCGCAAGCGTCTGCTCAATGCCACCGACCGCAAGAAGGCCGCCGTCCGCGCCGGTCAGGTCAACAAATAAGCGTTGAGCTTTATAGCGACCAACAAGAAAGGGCGCCGACCATCGCGGTCGGCGCCCATTTTTGGTGCACAGGGATTGTGTTGGTATGAACCACCGCCAGGGTGCCCGGCCCCTTTGCGGGGG
>CAUGKA010000179.1 GCA_959599615.1 uncultured Collinsella sp.
AAAAAAATATTAGTTCGATTCAATGGAGGTTCCTTCAGTTTTCTGATGAAGCGCGGAGGTGGCTCAACCTGCGAAAAGAAACGAGTTGCTACGTAAGTCCGAGAACATGCTTTCCATGGTCTCTGAGCTCGCCTTTGGGACCGACATATCGGTAGAGAGTGACGCGCTCGATGCCGAGTTCCTTGCAGAGATCGGAAACTGAAGTATCGCGCTGGGCCATGGCGGCTTGCGCGAGACGCACCTGAGCTTTGGTGAGCGCGAATTTTCGTCCGCCCTTGCGACCGCGCGCTCTCGCGGAGGCGAGACCCGCCATGGTGCGCTCTCGGATCAGATCCCGCTCGAACTCGGCCAAGGTGGCGAAGATTCCGAACACCATGCGACCGGACGCAGTCGTGGTGTCGATCTGAGCGCCCTTTCCAGTCAGAACCCGCAGGCCGATCTTGCGGTCTGACAGCTCCTTCACCGTGTTGACCAGATGGGCAAGCGATCGTCCGAGGCGATCGAGCTTCCAGACCACCAGCACATCGCCGTCACGCAATGACTTGAGGCAGGCAGTCAAGCCAGGGCGATCATCACGACCGCCGGAAGCAAGATCATCATAGATATTGTCCCGTTCGACACCTGCGGCGCGCAAGGCGTCGTGCTGCAGGTCGAGAGACTGCGAGCCATCGGCTTTGGAGACGCGGGCATATCCGATCAGCATGTATCACAAACGTTGGTTTGAGGCGGCGCTTCGGCCACGATTGCATTGACCTCTGGAAATGTATCTCAACCAGCTTCATAAACAAAGCGTCTTGAACGCTATCAGATTTTGAAAAAGGAACATGTATGCCGCGTCGCGTCACTCTAACCGATCGGCAGAAAGACGCGCTGTTGCGCTTGCCGACTTCACAGACGGATTTGCTCAAGCACTATACGCTGAGTGATGAAGACCTTGGGCATATCAGGCTGCGTCGGCGCGCTCACAACAGGTTCGGCTTCGCCCTGCAATTGTGTGTCCTGCGCTATCCCGGCCGGGTGCTGGCTCCAGGCGAACTGATCCCTGCAGAGGTCATCGAATTTATCGGAGCGCAGCTTGGCCTGGGTGCCGACGATCTCGTAGACTATGCTGCCCGCGAGGAAACACGGCACGAGCATCTTGCCGAGTTACGGGGGCTCTACGGCTTCCGCACCTTCTCCGGACGTGGTGCGAGCGAGCTGAAGGAATGGTTGTTCCGAGAAGCCGAGATGGCGGTGTCGAACGAGGATATCGCCCGTCGCTTCGTAGCCGAGTGCTGACGCACCCGCACTGTCCTTCCCGCGACATCCACGATCGAGCGGCTTTGTGCCGCGGCTCTCGTCGATGCCGAGCGACGCATCGAGACGAGGATCGCCAGTCGGCTGCCTATGTCGATCCGAGAACAGTTGCTGGCATTGCTCGAGGAGACGGCTGATGATCGGGTGACCCGTTTTGTGTGGCTGCGCCAGTTCGAGCCTGGCTCGAACTCTTCGTCGGCCAACCGGCTGCTCGACCGGCTCGAATATCTGCAACGCATCGATCTCCCCGAGGATCTGCTTGCCGGCGTTCCTGCCCATCGGGTGACTCGTCTGCGCAGGCAGGGTGAACGGTATTATGCCGACGGCATGCGCGATCTCCCGGAGGACAGGCGGCTTGCGATCTTGGCTGTTTGCGTCTCGGAATGGCAGGCGATGTTGGCCGACGCAGTGGTCGAAACCCACGACCGGATCGTCGGCCGTCTCTACCGTGCTTCGGAGCGTATTTGCCATGCAAAGGTCGCAGACGAAGCGGGGGTGGTGCGTGACACCCTGAAATCCTTCGCCGAGATCGGGGGCGCCCTGGTCGATGCACAGGATGATGGCCAGCCGCTGGGCGATGTCATCGCGAGTGGGTCAGGGTGGGACGGCTTAAAAACCCTTGTTGCAATGGCAACCAGGCTGACCGCCACCATGGCCGACGATCCGCTCAATCATGTGCTCGACGGTTATCACCGCTTCCGCCGATACGCTCCACGCATGTTGCGCCTGCTCGATCTGCGAGCTGCGCCCGTTGCACTGCCGCTTCTGGAAGCGGTGACGGCCCTTCGTACCGGTTTGAACGATGCCGCGATGACCAGCTTCTTGCGGCCCAGCTCGAAATGGCATCGCCACCTTCGGGCCCAGAGGGCTGGCGACGCTCGCCTATGGGAGATCGCGGTGCTGTTCCATCTGCGCGATGCGTTCCGCTCCGGAGATGTCTGGCTTACTAGGTCCCGGCGCTATGGCGATCTGAAACACGCACTCGTTCCGGCACAATCCATCGCGGAAGGCGGTCGTCTCGCTGTGCCATTGCGGCCGGAGGAATGGCTGGCAGACCGGCAAGCTCGCCTCGACATGCGGTTGCGCGAGCTTGGCCGTGCCGCTCGCGCAGGCACGATCCCGGGCGGGTCGATTGAAAACGGCGTTCTGCATATCGAGAAACTCGAAGCCGCCGCGCCGACAGGCGCCGAAGATCTGGTGCTCGATCTCTACAAGCAGATCCCGCCCACGCGCATCACCGATCTCCTGCTGGAGGTGGATGCGGCGACCGGCTTCACCGAAGCGTTCACCCATCTGCGCACAGGAGCACCCTGCGCTGACCGGATCGGGCTAATGAACGTTATCTTGGCGGAAGGGATCAACCTCGGCTTGCGCAAAATGGCGGATGCGACAAACACCCACACCTTCTGGGAATTGATCCGCATTGGACGGTGGCATGTCGAGGGCGAAGCCTATGACCGGGCGCTGGCCATGGTGGTCGAGGCACAGGCAGCGTTACCCATGGCCCGGTTCTGGGGCATGGGCACGTCGGCTTCGAGCGACGGACAGTTCTTCGTCGCTACAGAGCAAGGTGAGGCCATGAACCTGGTCAACGCGAAATATGGCAATACCCCGGGCCTGAAAGCCTATAGCCACGTCTCCGACCAATATGCGCCGTTCGCAACCCAGGTGATTCCTGCAACGGCAAGCGAAGCGCCTTACATCCTCGATGGCCTGCTGATGAACGATGCTGGACGCCATATCCGCGAGCAGTTCACCGACACGGGCGGCTTCACCGATCACGTCTTTGCCGCATGTGCCATTCTCGGCTACCGGTTCGCTCCGCGCATCCGCGACCTGCCATCCAAACGGCTCTACGCGTTCAATCCGTCGGCCGCCCCGGCGCACCTGCGAGCGTTGATCGGCGGAAAGGTCAACCAAGCCATGATCGAGCGCAATTGGCCCGACATCCTGCGCATCGCCGCCACCATTGCTGCCGGGACCGTCGCGCCAAGCCAGATTCTGCGGAAACTCGCCTCCTATCCGCGGCAGAACGAGCTCGCGACAGCCCTGCGGGAAGTCGGTCGCGTCGAGCGCACCCTGTTCATGATCGACTGGATTCTGGATGCCGAACTCCAACGGCGTGCCCAGATCGGGCTCAACAAAGGCGAAGCTCATCATGCGCTGAAGCGGGCAATCAGCTTCCACCGCCGCGGTGAAATCCGCGACCGTTCCGCCGAAGGCCAGCATTACCGCATCGCCGGCATGAATCTGCTCGCCGCCATCATCATCTTCTGGAACACCATGAAGCTCGGCGAGGTCGTTGCAAACCAGAAACGCGATGGAAAGCTGCTATCGCCCGATCTCTTGGCCCAT
>CAUGKA010000180.1 GCA_959599615.1 uncultured Collinsella sp.
TCGACAGTAAAGGTCGCGCGGTCGATGCCGATGACCTCGGCTGCGGGACAGTCGTTAATGGTGACCTTCCAGCCGCGACGCTGGCAGTACTTCATGTACATCTTAAAGAGCATGAAGGTCCAGTCCTGGGCCTCCAGACCACCCTGTCCGGGCTTGATGGTCACAATGGCATCGCCGTGATCGAACTCACCGGTAAACCAGCTCGAAAGCTCAAGCTCATCGATGGCACGGGCCAGGCGCTCAGCCGTGGCTGTAGCCTCCTCGCGAAGGGCGACGGCGTCGGGGTCATCCCCCATCTCCTCGGCAAGCTCCAGCGCGGCGCGGGCATCGGAAAGCTCGCCGCGCGCGGTGTCCACGGCAGCGATATCTTCCTTGGTACGCGCGATCTCCTCCATGGTGGCACGGGCGGCGTCGGCGTCATCCCAAAAGCCAGGGGCAACACTTTTGGCCTCGAGCTCGGTCACGCGCGTGCGCTTTTCGTCCAAATGGAGATACGACTCGACCTCGCCGAGCCGGTCCGCGAACGCGTCCAGCTCGGCGGGCGTTACCTCTAAAGCCTCAGCCATTAACGATTCCTGCCGTGGCAGTACTTAAACTTCTTGCCGCTACCGCAGGGGCACGGGTCGTTGCGGCCCACGTTGACGTACGGATCGTCGCTCTCGGACTTGCGATAGGTGGTCACCTTGCCACCGTTGTTGACGGCAGCCGGTCCGCCTTGGACAGCCGTGCGGGCCTGCACCTGCGCCTGCTTGCGCAGCACCGAGTCGCCGTTATCACCATCGACCTCGGCAGGACCGGAGAAGCGCGCGCCCTCGAGCGTGGGCTCTTCCTTGTGCTCCACGGCACGCGGGGCAGCCTTGATCTCGATGCGCAGAACCGTGCGCAGGTAATCCTCATACATGGTATCGACGAGTATCTGGAACGCGCCGTAGGCCTCGGTCTTGTACTCAACCAGCGGGTCGCGCTGGCCAAAGCCGCGCAGCCCGATGCCGGTCTTAAGGTAGTCCATCTCCTGCAGGTAGTTCATCCAGCGGGTATCGATGACGCGCAGCATGACCTGGGTATTGAGCTCGCGCATCAGGTCCTCGCCCAGACGCTCGGCCTTCATGTTGTAGCACTTCTCAACATAGGCCAAGACATCGGCAGCCAGGGCTTCAAAGTCCTCGTCAGGGAACTGAGGGGTATCGATATGCCCGGTCAGCTCGACGACCCACTTACGCAGGCCCTCAAGATCGCGCTCGCCCTCGTGGCTGTCCTTGGTGCAGAACTCCTGCACGCAGCGGTACACGGTATCGTGCATGACCTCGGTGATGTGGTCGGTCAGGTCCTTGCCGTCCAGAATCTTGTTGCGCTCGGCGTAGATGACCTGGCGCTGCTTGTTCATAACGTCGTCGTACTCAAGAACGCTCTTACGCATGGAGAAGTTGATGCTCTCGACCTTGTGCTGGGCGCTCTCGACGGCCTTGGAGATGATCTTGTGCTGGATGGGCATGTCGTCGCCCATGTCGGCCGTGACCATCATCTTGGAGACGCGGTCCATCTTGTCGCCACCGAACAGGCGCATGAGGTCGTCCTCGAGCGACAGGTAGAACTGGGTCTCGCCCGGATCGCCCTGACGGCCGGAGCGGCCGCGCAGCTGGTTGTCGATACGACGGGACTCGTGGCGCTCGGTGCCGATAACGGTCAGGCCGCCGGCGGCAAGCACGCGCTCGCGCTCGGCCTTGCAGGTCTCCTTGGCCTCGGCGTTAAACCGCTCAAGCTGCTCGGGCGTCACGTCCTCCATGGTCAGGCCCTCGTACTCAAGGCGCTCGCGCACCAGCTCGTCGGGGTTGCCGCCCAACAGGATGTCGGTACCACGACCGGCCATGTTGGTAGCGATGGTCACGGCGCCGTAGCGTCCGGCCTGGGCAACGATATGAGCCTCGCGCTCGTGATGTTTAGCGTTGAGGACCTCGTGCGCGATGCCGCGCTTGGTAAGGGCGGCAGACAGCTTCTCGGAGCTCTCGATGGAAACGGTGCCCACCAGAACCGGCTGACCCTTGGCGTGACGCTGCTCGACATCGTCGGCGACGGCGTTGTACTTGGCCTGAATGGTACGGTACACCAGGTCCTCGTGGTCAACACGCTGAACGGGTTTGTTGGAGGGGATGACCTCGACGGGCAGCTTGTAGATCTCGCGGAACTCGGCATCCTCGGTGAGTGCCGTGCCGGTCATGCCGGAGAGCTTGTCATACAGACGGAAGTAGTTCTGCAAGGTGATAGTGGCCAGCGTCTGGTTCTCCTCGCGTACGAGCACGCCCTCTTTGGCCTCGATGGCCTGGTGCAGGCCCTCGGAGTAACGGCGGCCTTCCATAATGCGGCCGGTGAACTCGTCGACGATCTTGACCTCGCCGTTGGTGACCACATACTGCTTGTCGCGGTGGAACATGTACTGGGCCTTCAGCGCCTGCTGCAGGTGGTTGACCAGCTGGCCGGAGAGATCGGCATAGATGTCATCGATACCCAGGCGGCGCTCGATCTTCTTAAGACCGCGCTCGGTGGCGGCGATGGTGTGCTTGGCCTCGTCCATGACGTAGTCGCCCGTGGGTTCAACGTCCTCGGTGGCGGTAAGCATGTCGTGCGACACGTCCTCGCCGCGCTCAAGGCCACGCACGGCACGCGCGAAGTCCTTGTAGGTACTGGCGGACTTGGTACCAGCGCCCGAGATGATCAGCGGGGTGCGAGCCTCATCGATCAGGATGGAGTCAACCTCGTCGACGATGGCGTAGTTGTGGCCGCGCTGCACGCGCTGCTCGGGACGGGTAACCATGTTGTCGCGCAGGTAGTCAAAGCCGAACTCGGAGTTGGTGCCGTAGGTGACGTCGGCCTGGTAGGCCGGGCGCTTGAGCTCAAGCGGCATGTTGTTCTGGAGCAGACCGACGGTCATGCCCAGGTACTTATAGATGCGGCCCATCCACTCGGAGTCGCGCTTGGCAAGGTAATCATTGACAGTAACGACGTGCACGCCCTTGCCGGCAATAGCGTTGAGATAGCCAGCCAACGTGGAGACGAGGGTCTTACCTTCGCCGGTCTTCATCTCGGCGATGTGGCCCTCGTGCAGTGCCATGGCGCCAATGAGCTGCACGTCAAAGTGGCGCATACCCATGGTGCGCTTGGAAGCCTCACGCACGGTGGCAAAGGCCTCGGGGAGCATGTCGTCAAGCGACTCGCCGTTGGCGTAACGCTCGCGGAACTTATCGGTCTGGCCGCGGAGTTCCTCCTCGGTCATCTTCTCAAACTGGGGCTCAAGACCGTTGATCTGGTCGACGATCTTGTAGTAGCGCTTAAGGTCCTTATCGGATCCAAAGGACAGCAGCTTTGACATGAATCCCATGTGGTTTTCCTTTTTGGCCATCGCCCACGCCGTGCAGCTGCGGGCGAGTTAAACACAGATGATTGTACTTTAGCCAAACAAGGCGCGGCCTATACGGTCGACCTCGACCGCCACGTAATAACTATGACCAACCTGCCACAATGGGACAGGTTTATTTTGGCAGGTTTTATCTGGGCAAACGCCGTCTCTCTGCCATTTGGTGCCACGGGGACAGGTTAGCTTGCACCAATAAAAAGAAAAGGGCCGCGCACCC
>CAUGKA010000181.1 GCA_959599615.1 uncultured Collinsella sp.
AAAGGCAAACGTCGCTACCACGCGACCGTCAACTTCGCACACATAGCTGCCACCAGCGGCGATATCGGCAGCCAGCTGCTCGGCAGAAGGCGTGCCCTCGGGCCACTGCGTGGCGTTGCCATGCGCACGCATAAAGGCTCGGGCTACGTCATAGATGGCCATAACGGCGGGAATGTCGGTATCGAGGGTTTTTCTGATCATCACGCGGCGACCTCACGTTTATTGGTATCACTTTGACTGAGCAATGATACCAACGTTTGGAGAGGGGCGCGAAGCGGATGGGAAGCAAAAAGCGAGCCGCCTGGTCAAAGGCCAAAAGCGAGTTTTTGGGCGCTGCCACCGGCGGCGATATGAGCGACCTGTTTGCGCGCGAGGACGAGCGCCGCGACGCCCTGGACGCCGAGCGCGATGAAGCCTGGCGCTACAAGTCGTGCGAACGCAAAAACCGTTACGACACGCGCGCCGAGGCCGAGGCAGTTATGGCCGACTGCGAAAACCGCGGGCGGCGCGGCCTTGCCTGCTACAAATGCGAATACTGCGGCGGATGGCATCTGACGTCGCACCCCTGGAAATAGGCCCCGCATCGGCACGGCGCTGGCGAAGCGCCGGCCATCGCACGCAAGCTACGGGCGCGGCGGCACCAAAACGTCGTAGCGAACGGCCTTGCCCGCGAGCTGGTAGCTCGGCTTAACGCCGGCAAGCAGCGGCCCCTTCACCGGCCGTTTGATAACGACTTTGCGCGGATACACCGCAAGCGCTGCCTGGACCAGCGTCTCCTCGTCGGCGCACGGCTGCTCCAGATGATGCAAAAGCTGAAACTTCTTTTTGACCGCCGCGCTCTTGGTGCGTTCGGGAAACATGGGGTCCAGATACACCACGTCGGGAGTTGCGAGCTCGCCCTGCCCGATCAACTCAGCTACATGGCGAAGGCCGGCGATGCTGTCCTCGCCCGCATGCAAGCGCATGCGCGACACGGTAGCCGCAAGCGCCGGATCGTCTGCCGCGCGATTCAAGGCATCCTTGAGAAGCGCCGCGATCACGCAATCCTGTTCATACAGATCGACGGTAAAGCCCGCGGCCGCCAGCAGCAGCGAGTCCTCGCCAAAGCCTGCTGTGGCATCAATCGCCCATGGTTGCTCGATGCCTTTTGTGCGCGCAGCCTTTACCAACAGCTCTTGCTGCAGACGACCCTGCTTGAGCCGTGGAAGCATGCGGCCAAAATCGGCACGCAACTCCATCGTGCCGTCGGTGAGCGTGAGCCCCTCGGGCTTCTCGGTCAGCTCAAGCCCCGCGGCCCGAGCAACAGAAAAGGGATCGACGACGCCCATGGACACTCCTTAGCAAACAAAACGAATACATGGGCGCCATTCATGTCGGCGCCCAACCGTCCGTTATTGTCCCACATGCGACATGGTCCACAGCATCCCAATGCAAAGCACAGCCATCAATCCCGTGCACACGGCAGCGATCACAGAATCACCCATGCGCCTTCCCAACGACCGCGGTTCACGCACTTGCTTGACTCCGTACATCATGGCTCCTCCTTCGGTCCAACTCTTACCATGGCCTCATCATCGCAGCACCGCGCATGCGCTGCCATCGATTTGACTTACGTCCAGCTTTCCTTTTTGAAAGGTTGGACCATGCAGGCAAGAGACGCTTTCAGGCGCATGCATCGCCGCGTTGAACTACAATGTGCTTCACCATATGTGCAGCACATAGGGTGCGCCAGGTTGGCGTACTCGTATCGAAAGGACCAGCCATGAGCTTCACTCGCAAGACTCTCAAAATACTTGCCCTCATTTACTTTGTTTTGGGCATCGCCAGCCTCGTCATCGCCGGCGTCGGCATCGCCAACGGCAGCCTCGATTCCAGGTATGGGTCGAACGCCATGCTCGCCGCGGCCGTACTTGTCATCAAAGGTCTTGTCGATCTTGCCGCAGGTGTTGCGGGCATCAAGGGTGCCAACAAGCCTTCTCAGGTAGACGGCGCGTTTAAGCTCGGTATTGTTGCCGCGGTCGCCACGCTTGCCCAAGCGGTGCTCACGCTTCCCGCGTTTGGTGGCGACGCCATCAACTATGGCGCCTTTGTCATCGTGGTATACGACCTGTTCTTTGTTCAGCAGGCTCACGCCGTTAAGGCCGAGAACAAGGATCGCCTGTAGGCGCCTGTCTCCCACAGTCCTTTGCATCTAAGCAACTAACAAGGGCCGATCGCGCAGCAACGCGGTCGGCCCTTTACGTTTGCCCAGATAAAACCTGCCAAAACAACCTGTCCCTTTTTGGCAGGTTGTTAGCGGTGGCGGTACTCGGCGATGATGAAGTCGATATCGGTCTGAAGGGTGTCCAGGTTTGCCAGGCGCTTTTTGTCGGCAGGGCGCGTGCGGTAGTAGTACGGCGTCATCTGGAACACCGCCTCGATGTCGGTCTGGGTCTGAAGCGTAATGTTCGCAGACACCCGCTGCGTTCCGACCAACTCGAGCTCGGTAGTCTTCGGCAGCTTCTCGTCATTGAGATATGGCTTGTCGTAGAGCACCTCCTTGAGCCCAAACAGGTGCCGAGCACCCGGCACCACGGTATAGAGCGAGCCCTCTGGCGCCAGCACGCGGGCAAACTCGCGCTCGTTAAAGGGAGCAAAGAGCTCGGTCATCATATCGAAGGCGCCATCGGCCACGGGGATGTCCTTCATATTGGCCACAAAGTAGGTCGCATCGCCGCGCTTGGCGGCCAGGCGCACCATCTCCTTGCCCAGGTCGAAACCGTAAGCATCCACGTCCGGCACCGCACCCATGGCGCTGGTGTAGTGGCCCTCGCTGCAGCAAATATCGAGCAAGGTCATGGGGCCGTTCGTAGACGCGGCACGTTCAGACACCCGCTCGCGCACCAGCTCGACCATCGCATCGCGCAACGGCGCATAGTATCCGCGGTTCAGAAAGTCACGACGGCTGCGCGCCTGCGACTTGGGATCACCCATAGCGTCGCCGCTCTTGGACGAGCGCAGCAGATATAGATAGCCCTCGCGCGCACGGTCAAATCGGTGTCCGCCCGCGCATGCGGCACCGCGCTCGTCGTCCACCAACGGCTTATGGCAAACGGGACACAACAACATGGCAACTCCTTAGCGCGGACAACACAACGTCCACCATTGTCGCACGCCTCCCCCACCTAGTCATTGGGGACGTTCTTGAATGACTAAGGAGTGTCCCCAGCTGCCGGTAGAAAAGGAATGTCCCTAAGTGCCGACTAGTCGATTAGGAGTATCATCGTCTGCGCAAATAAGCGTGAGCAAGCATATTAGAGATTGAGAGCGTATGGCAGACACCGCATCTAAGCACATCGACATGACCACCGGCTCGCTGTGGCGCAATATTCCCCTGTTCGCCTTCCCCGTGGCCGCCACGAGCATCCTTGAGCAGCTGTCGAACCTCATCGCCACGGTCATCATCGGTAACTTCTCGGGCGACCAGGGAACCCTCGCCATGGCGGCGGTCGGCTCCAATGTTCCGCTTACCAGTCTTATGCTCAACCTGTTTATTGGCATGTCGCTTGGCTCCAACGTGGTCATTGCCAACGCCATCGGCCGCAACG
>CAUGKA010000182.1 GCA_959599615.1 uncultured Collinsella sp.
TGGACGCCCCTGCGATCATCGTGAACAACGAGAAGCGCATGCTCCAGGAGTCCGTGGACGCCCTGTTCGACAACGGCCGTCGTGGTCGCCCGGTCTCTGGCCGTGGCGGTCGCCCGCTCAAGTCGCTCGCCGAGGCTCTCAAGGGCAAGCAGGGCCGTTTCCGTCAGAACCTGCTGGGTAAGCGTGTCGACTACTCCGGCCGTTCGGTTATCGTTACCGACCCCAAGCTGCTTCTGCACCAGTGCGGTCTGCCCAAGACCATGGCGCTGGAGCTCTTCAAGCCCTTCGTCATGAAGCGCCTGGTCGAGCTTGGCAAGGTCGAGAACATCAAGGGCGCCAAGCGCGCTATCGACCGTGGTGCCACCTTTGTGTGGGACATCCTCGAAGAGGTCATCGACGGCCGCGTCGTGCTGCTCAACCGTGCACCGACCCTGCACCGTCTGTCCATCCAGGCCTTTGAGCCGGTGCTGGTCGAGGGCAAGGCTATCCACCTGCACCCGCTGGTCTGCTCGCCCTTCAACGCCGACTTCGACGGCGACCAGATGTCTGTCCATGTGCCGCTGTCCAGCCAGGCTCAGGCCGAGGCTCGCGTGCTTATGCTCTCTGCGAACAACCTGCGCTCGCCGGCATCCGGCAAGCCGGTTAACATCCCTTCGCAGGACATGATCATCGGTGTGTACTACCTCACCCAGGTCCGCGACGGTCTGCCGGGCGAGAACCACGTGTTCGCAAGCTTCGACGATGCGCTGCACGCCTATGACTGCCGCTCCGAGGTCGACATGCAGGCCAAGATTCAGGTCCGTGTGTCCGCTGCCGACGCTAATGTCATCAACGAGGACGGCACCCGTATCTTCCGCGTCAAGAACGGCAAGAACGAGTTTGTCGACTACGACGTCACAGGCAACAAGACCGCGCGCTTCGAGACCTCCATCGGCCGCATCATCTTCAACCGCCAGTGCCTGCCCGAAGACTATGAGTTCATGAACTACAAGATGGTCAAGGGCGACGTGGCCAAGCTGGTTGCGGACTGCTGCGATCGCTACCCCGAGGCCAAGGTCGGCCCGATCCTCGACGCCATCAAGTACTCCGGCTTCCACTACGCTACCCGCGCCGGCCTCACCATCTCGGTGTGGGACGCTCTCATCCCTGCCGAGAAGCAGGAGCTGCTCGACCGCGCCCAGGCCAACGTCGACCAGATCAACGAGTACTTCGAGGAGGGCTTCATCAACGAGACGGAGCGCCACATCGAAGTCGTTAACGAGTGGACCGCTTGTACCGACAAGGTCGCAGCGCTCATGCTCGACTTGTTCGACGAGGAGAACCCGCTCTACATGATGGCCGACTCCGGCGCCCGTGGTTCTAAGACCCAGTTGCGTCAGCTCGGCGGCATGCGTGGCCTGATGGCAGACATGTCCGGCGAGACGATCGACCTTCCCATTAAGGCGAACTTCCGCGAGGGCCTGCTGCCGCTCGAGTACTTCATTTCGACCTACGGCGCCCGTAAGGGCCTGGTCGATACCGCATCCCACACCTCGGACTCCGGTTACCTGACCCGTCGTCTGGTCGACGTGGCCCAGGACGTCATCGTCCGCGAGGAGGACTGCGGTACGCACGAGGGCGTCACCTACAACCTCATCATCCCCGGCACCACCGACCTCAACACCGACCTCATCGGCCGTTGCTTCATTGAGGACGTCGTGGCTCCCGATGGCACCGTGCTCTTTGAGCAGGACGGCTACATCGAGAAGGTCGCCGACATCCAGAAGATGGTCGATGCGGGCCTCAAGAAGGTCAAGCTCCGCGCGCTGCTCACCTGCCGCTCCAAGTACGGTGTGTGCCAGAAGTGCTACGGCTGGGATCTTTCCACCCGTCGTCCGGTCGCCATCGGTACTGCCGTCGGCATTATTGCCGCCCAGTCCATCGGCGAGCCCGGTACGCAGCTTACGATGCGTACCATTCACTCCGGCGGCGTCGCTGGCGTCGACGATATTACGCAGGGTCTGCCTACGGTCAGCCGTATGTTCGATATCGTCGGCAACGTCAACGAGAAGATCCTGGGTCGCGAGGCCGAGCTGGCTCCGTACTCCGGCCACCTCTCGATTAAGCCCGAGAAGTCCGAGTACGTGCTGACGCTCACCGACTCCGAGGATCACACCCGTGTCCTCGACGAGCGTCGCGTCCCCGCATCGGTGCGCTTTATGCCCGAGATCGAGGACGGCTGCGAGGTTCGCGCCGGCGACCAGATCACCAAGGGCTTCGTCAACTTCCGCAACCTGCGCAAGCTGACCGACATCGAGTCGACGATGCACACCTTCGTCGAGAGCGTTAAGGACGTCTACACCAGCCAGGGCGTCGACCTGAACGACAAGCACATCGAGGTGCTCGCACGTCAGATGCTGCGTCGCGTTCAGATCACCAACCCCGGCGACTCCAAGTACCTGCTTGGTCAGTACGTCGACCGCTACGAGTTCGCCGACGAGGTCGAGCGCGTTGCCCGTCTGGGCGGTCAGGCTCCCGTGGCCGAGCCCGTCATCCTGGGTACGCTCAAGGTCGCGTCCAACATCGACTCCTGGCTGTCGAGTGCTTCGTTCATCCGTACCGCTGGCGTCCTTACCGAGGCTGCCATCGAGGGCAAGGTCGATCACCTGCTCGACCTTAAGTCCAACGTCATCGTCGGTAAGAAGATCCCGGCCGGTACTGGCCTCAAGCCGTACGCCAACGCCAAGCTGACGTATCGCACGGCCGACGGCTATGTCGACATCGACGGTCCGGCTTCGCCCAACGCTAAGTCGCTGCCTGAGTGGGCTCCTGTGGAGCTCAAGGACCTGGACGAGCAGCTCCCGCAGCAGCTCGACTGGGCCGGCTACGACGAGTTCGGTGGTGCTGACGGTTCGTTCACCCGCAACGGCCACACCATCTCCGCCGAGAAGGCTCGCCTGTACCTGTTCGACGACCTGGGCGTGTCGCAGCGCTGGACCAACAAGTTCAGCGAGGTCGGCATCGAGACGGTCGGCGACCTGGTCGGCAAGTCCGAGGAGGATCTGCTGCGCATCGACGGCATCGGT
The DNA here is from genome assembly GCA_959599615.1 of uncultured Collinsella sp. GTDB lineage: Bacteria > Actinomycetota > Coriobacteriia > Coriobacteriales > Coriobacteriaceae > Collinsella. Next base: position 3,066 of record CAUGKA010000182.1, read on the forward strand.
GCCAAGGCGATCGAGGAGCTCCGTGACGGCCTCGAGGCCCACGACCTGCTCTACATCCTCGAGAACAACGACGACGTTGCCGACGAGGAAGACCTCTCGCAGCTGCTGCAGATGGTCTTTAGCCCCGACGGTCCGGACGATATCCTGCTGGGTACCTCCGCTCCGACGCATCACGCCGACGCCGACGAGGAGCTCCTGGGCGCCCCGATCGACGACAAGAAGGCTCCCGCCAACGGTGCCATCAACGAGGACATGGCGTCCCTCGACGAGTTGCTCAACCAGCTCGTGGACACCGACGACGCCGAAGAGGCCAAGGACAACGACGAGGAGTAATTAGTTCCGCCGTTCTAACGAACGGCGGCGACCTCCGTCGCTGCGCGGCCCCCAGAGCTACAATCTGTCATTCAAAAGGCAGGGCATGACCAAAAGGTCAATGCCCTGCCTGTTTCATGCCACCTTGTACGCGCTGGGGGCCGCGCGCGTGCGTATGCTCCACCTGTTGCGGTCCGTTG
>CAUGKA010000183.1 GCA_959599615.1 uncultured Collinsella sp.
TAGATGAATCTGTCGGTCGGGCTCCTCGGCAAGAACCATATCGCGAGCCGTGGCTGCCGCGTTGTAGCTGCCCGACACGCCCTCAGAGATCGGCATGCAGATGGTCTTGTCGGCCAATTTGAAGAGCTCGGCCCACTCCCCTACGCTGGGACAAGCGCTCGAAGAAGCGTTCGTCTCCGCCTGAACAGCGCAGTTGAGCTCATGTACATCAAGCGAAAGGTCATCGACGAATTCACGCTCCCCCACTCGAATTTTGAGGGGCGCAAATGCAAAGGTGGTATGGGGCGCGGTCGGTTGCCAATCGCGGAGGTTACAGCTTGAATCTGAGATAAGTGCCCAGCTCATAGAGGGTCCTTTCTAATTGTTCCTCAACAATTATAGCCTTCTTGCAAACCGAATGTACGGCTATCTAGTTTTGAATACTAGATAGCCGTACAAGATTAGAGACAAAAGAATAGACCTCGCGACTTTAAGCCACGAGGTCCACATTCACACGCTGTGTAAGATGACTTAGTAGCGCACGAAGATATAGTTGTTGTTCATGCCGGCGGCAACGGAGCTGATGATGACGCCCGTTTTGTAGTCGGAAGCATGGATCATCTGACCATTACCGATATAAATGCCGGTATGGTAGGAGTTAACCACAACATCGCCGGGTTGCGGATCGGACACACGGGTCCAACCCATGAAGTCGACCGTGGTGCCCAGACGGCAGTAGCGTCCCGTGAGGCAATAGCTTACAAAACCGGAGCAGTCAAAGCTGTTCGGTCCAATGCCGCCCCAAGAATACGCATAGCCGAGCTTGCTGTAGGCGCGCGAAACAACGGAGCCACCATCAACAGACTGACTCGGTGCCGAAGGCGTGGGAGCCGGAGCGGGCGTGGGGGCAGGCTGCGGTGCGGGAGCCGGCGTGTTGCCGCCCTGGTTGTTGTTATTGTTGGTCTGGCCGCCATTGTTGGTGTTCTCGGTCGTACCGGCGGTGTCGTTGCTCACCGTGGCCTTTTCGGCGGTGCTAGCATTAATGCCAGCCTGCAGCGCAGCGTTGGCCTCGGCCTCGGCCGCGAGCTCGGCCTGCAGCTGCGAATCCAGGGAGTTCACGACACTCTGAGCCTCAGCCTGCTGGGCATTGAGCTCGTCGACCTTCTTTTGCGTCGCGGCGACGTTCTTCTCCTGCTCGGCCTGCTTATCGGTGAGCTGCTGCTTAAGCTCCTTGACCTCTTGAATGGTCTGAGCTTGCTTATCGGAAACTTTGCCGTAGTAGAACAGACGGTTGAGCATATCGCTCAGATCATCGACACCCGTCAAAACCTGAAGCAGGCTCAGACCGCCGGTTTTGTACTCGCCGGCGACATAGGTCGAGAGCTTGGCCTGACCATCGGCGATCTCCTGCTGCTTTTGCGTGATCTCGCCGGCAGTCTGATCGAGCGCCTGCGTCTGCGTGGCAAGCTCATCGTAAATCTGCTGGGTTTGGGTGCCGATCTGCTCGAGTTTCGTACGAGCAGCGGCAAGGTCGGATGCGGTATCGGCGTAGGCAGGAGCCGCGAGGCCCAAGCCCAAAACACAAGCGAGGGTTGCCGTAGCAGCGCAGCGTGCCATATTTTTGTGCGTGTTTGCTGTGCGCATGTAGCTTCCTTTCCAGTAACTAAGGGTAACGGCTAGCCTACCGTCACCAGGCTAAAGAGCTCCACATCGTCATCAGACGGCGTGAGCTTCTCGCGCGGGTTGAGAAACGCAAGCTCAAGTATACAACCGTAACCGATAAGCTTTGCGCCCATATCTCGCACCAGTTTACCTGTTGCCTCGACGGTTCCGCCCGTCGCGACCAAGTCGTCCAGAATCAACACGGTATCTTTAGAGCTGATAGCGTCGGCATGGATCTCAATTGAATCGGTGCCGTACTCGAGCTCGTAGCTCTGGCTTACGGTCTCGCGCGGCAGCTTGCCCGGTTTACGTGCGGGAACAAAGCCGGCGCCAAGGGCTACAGCCACCGGTACGCCAACCATAAAGCCGCGAGCCTCGGGACCCACGACCTTGGTGATTCCCATGCCGGCAAAGTGCTCGGCGAGGGTATCGGTCATGGCTTTGAGCGCCTCGGGATTGCCAAAGAGCGGCGTGATGTCTTTAAAGATGACTCCGGGCTCGGGATAGTCGGGGATGTCGACGATTTGAGATTCGAAGTCGTACATTGCATGACCTTTCAATGGGTTGCCGGATAAGCGGCAGCGGTTATTTGCCCTCCGTGGCGGTGCCGGAGTGCGAAGGTGCGACGACCTTGAGCGGCTTTACGAGAGAATCCTCGTGCGAAGCCGGCGTGGCTATCTCTTCGTTTTTGGCTTTGGTGGACTCGGAGCGAGTGATTTCCTCATCGAGTGCATCGATGTCGGCGTCCTCGACCACGGCATTGAGCGACTCAAAAACGCGGTTCTTGAGCAACGCAGTGTGCACACCCTCGGTCAGGTCATGAAGCTTCTTAAACGCACGCTCGAGCTTGGCGTCGCGCTCGTCATCGGAGGTGTCCATGCCGAGCATGCTTACGAGCACTTGCTCAAACATCGAGGATTCGCGGTTGGCGGAAGACACGTACTGACGCAGGTTGCGGGGCTCGATATGGAAGCGTGACAGCTCGGAGCAGTAGCGGATGATTGGAAAATCGCGACCATCGACGAGCTCACGATTCTGCGGACTCTTGATGATGCGAATGAGGTCGTTCTCGGCGAGCGAGCGGATAAACGAAATCTCGACGCCCAGCATATCGGGAATGGTCTCAATGGGATGCAGCTTTTGCTTAGTCTCCTTGGGCTCCGTCTTGAGCGGAACATCGGACAGCAAGCCCACCTCGTAAGCGAGCGTTGACAGGTCCGTGGCGTTTTCCAAGCGCTGCTTAATCACGTTGAGAGGCATGTAGCGGGTCTTCTGCAAATGCAGGATGACCTCCAGGCGATCAACGTCCTCCTTAGAGTACTGACGGTATCCCTTAGGCGTACGATGAGGGGTAATGAGCCCCTCATCTTCTAGAAATCTAATTTTTGAGTTCGAAAGATCGGGGTATGCGCCTCGAAGTAGGTTGACGACTTGGCCGATACTTAGATAGTTGCGTTCGGCCATGCCCTACTCACCGGTTTCGATGCGCTCCGGCGTGCTCTCGTGGTAGATGAGCGTAAACGTACCGATCTGGACGGAAGAACCGTCGTGCAGCGGGGCTGCATTGACGATGGCACCGTCGACCCAGGTGCCATTGAGCGAGCCCAAGTCCTCGATGCGAGCGCCGAGGCCCTCGCGGATAATGCGCGCGTGGCTGCGCGATACGGTCATGTCATTGAGGAAGATGCCGTTCGCAGGATCGCGGCCGATGGTGGTCACGTCGTCCTCGAGCTCAAAGGCGGCACCAGTCTGCGGACCCTTGACGATGGACAGAACGGGGGCGGTGATGCGCACGTTGGCCATGAGGTCGGGAACGGTAACGTCGCTTGAAGGCACGCGGAATACGCAGGTAGCGTCAGCAGTCTTATCATTCTGAGGCATATTGTTAACCATGTTGTCCATGACAACCCCTAACTTATCGCGGACG
>CAUGKA010000184.1 GCA_959599615.1 uncultured Collinsella sp.
ACTTGCCCGACGTGGAGCCCACGTTCCATCCCATCGGAAGCCTGTCCAACGTGATGGGTGATGACCTGCGCGAGCCCGAGCGCGACCTGCCGCTCGACGTCGCGCTCGAAAACGCCGGCAGCGCGCGCGACCGCTACTTCCGCGTGCCGTCCAGTTTGGGAGAGGGGGAGAGCGAGTAATGGCGCAGAGTTTCGATTCCCTTACCGCCGCCCAGATCGCCGCGGGCGTTGCCGCCGGCGACTTTACCGCTACCGAGGTGGCCCAGGCCTCCCTTGCCGCCATCGAGGCGCGCGAGGGCGGGGTCCAGGCATTCCTGCAGGTGGCGCCCGAGCTCGCGCTCGAGGCCGCTGCGCGCGTGGATGCCGACCGTGCCGCAGGCAAGCCGCTACCCCCGCTCGCGGGCGTGCCGCTGGCCATCAAGGACAACATGAACCTCGTGGGCACGCGCACCACCTGTGCTTCCCGCATGCTCGAGGACTACCAGAGCGTCTACACCGCCACCTGCGTTCAGCGCATGCTCGATGCCGGCTGCCTGCCCATGGGCAAGGCCAACATGGACGAGTTTGCCTTTGGTAGCTCTACCGAGAGCTCGGCGTTCCACCGTACCAACAACCCCTGGGATACCGAGCGCGTGCCCGGCGGCTCTTCGGGCGGCTCTGCTGCTGCCGTCGCCGCGGGCGAGGTCGCACTCTCGCTGGGCTCGGACACCGGTGGCTCCATTCGCCAGCCGGCGTCGCTGTGCGGCGTGGTGGGCTTTAAGCCCACGTATGGCGCCGTGAGCCGTTACGGCGTGGTTGCCTTTGGCTCGTCGCTCGACCAGGTGGGCCCCTTTGGCCGCACGGTCGAGGATGTTGCGCTGGCCATGAACGCGCTTACCGGCACGGGCCACGATCCGTACGACTGCACCAGCCAGGATTGTGCCGTCGACTTTACCGAGCATCTCAACGACAGCATCGAGGGCAAGCGTGTGGGCATTATTCCCGCGTTTATGGAGGCCGAGGGCCTGACGCCCGAGGTCAAGGCCGCTGTTCAGCGCGCCGCTCAGGAGCTGCAGAACCAGGGCGCCGAGCTGGTCGAGGTCGACCTGCCGCACCTGGATGCCGCCATCGCCGCCTACTACGTCATCGGCCCGGCCGAGGCGTTCTCCAACCTGGCCCGCTTCGACGGCATTCGCTACGGCTATCAGGAGGAGGGCTGCGCCAACCTGTCCGACCAGAGCTCGCTCTCGCGCGCCCACGGCTTTGGCGCCGAGGCCAAGCGCCGTCAGATGCTCGGCGCCTACCTGTTGAGCTCGGGCGTGTACGACAAGTACTACTACGCAGCGCAAAAGGCCCGCACGCTCATCACGCAGGACTACGACGCCGCGTACGCCAAGGTGGACACCATCCTCATGCCCGCCTCGCCGCGCACGGCCTTTAAGTTTGGCGAGATCAGCGATCCCACGCAGATGTACCTCTCCGACCTGTACACCATCTCGCTCAACATTTGCGGCAACGGTGGTATCTCGGTGCCGCTGGGTCTGGGCGAGGACAGCAAGCTGCCCGTTTCTGCCCAGCTGGTGGGGCCTGCCTTTAAGGACCGTCAGCTGCTCATGTTTGCCCGCGCCCTGGAGCGCGGCTTTGCCGATGACGCCACGGGTGCGCCCGCGCTTTCCGTCGCGCCTGATTTTGCCGGGAAGGGAGGCGAGCTGTAATGAAGGAGCTTTCCGAGGTCCTGCAGGATTGGGAGGCCGTGATCGGCCTGGAGATCCATACCGAGCTCACCGCACTCGATACCAAGATGTTCTGCAACTGCAAGCTCAGCCACGATGACGAGCCCAACGCCAACGTGTGCCCGGTGTGCCTGGGCCTGCCCGGCGCCCTGCCGGTGCCCAACAAGCGCGCCATCGAGAGCATCGTCAAGGCCGGTCTCGCCACCAACTGCGAGATTCAGCGCCACTCGATGTTCTACCGCAAGCACTACTTCTATCCCGACATGGCCAAGAACTTCCAGACCACGCAGGGTCCGGTCGCTTTTGCCATGTACGGTCACCTGGACCTGGACGTGACCGGTCGCGGTGCCGCCGAGCGCCCCGACTGCGCGTTTGGCGAGGCCGAGGCCCAGAGCCTGGCGAGCGCCTCGGCCAACGCCGAGGGCCTGTCCACGTCCATGACGTCGACCATGCGCGAAGGCAACCAGCGCGCCGGTCACCTGGCCAGCTATGACGCGTCCAGCCTGCAGATGCCCGAGCGCCGCGAGGACGGTTCCTACACGGTGCCCATCCGCATCCTGCGCATCCACATGGAGGAGGACGCCGCCAAGATGGTCCACGTGGGCGGCGCCGAGGGCCGCATTACCGCCGCGGCCGAGTCGCTCGTCGACTACAACCGCTGCGGCACGCCGCTGATCGAGCTCGTCACCGAGCCCGATCTGCGCACGCCCGAGGAAGCACGCCTGTTTATGGAGAAGCTCCGTCGCATCTTTGTGACGCTGGGCATTTCGGACTGCTCCATGGAGAAGGGTTCCATGCGCTGCGACGGTAACGTGTCGCTGCGCCGCCGCGGCGAGACCAAACTGGGCACCAAGACCGAGCTCAAGAACCTCAACTCGTTTAAGAGCCTGCACGACGGCCTTGCCTACGAGATCTGCCGTCAGGCCGAGGTGCTCGAGGAGGGCGGCATCATCTATCAGGAGACCCGCCACTGGGAGCCCAGCCGCAAGCGCACCGTGGTCATGCGCGTCAAGGAGACGGCCGACGACTATCGTCTGTTCCCCGACCCCGACCTGGCGCCGTTCGATCTGGACGACGAGTTCATCGACCGCTGCCGTGGCGAGATTCCCGAGCTGCCCGATGCCAAGCGCGCCCGTTTTGAGGCCGACTTTGGCATTAAGACGGCCGATGCCGAGCAGATTGCCGGCGACCCGGAGTTTGCCGACTTCTTTGAGGCCGCCGCTGCCGGTATGGCCGGCAAGGAAGCCCAGACGGTCGCAAACTTGCTGGTGAACGAGATGATCGCCTACCTTAAGGGCGCGGGCGTGTCGCTCGCCGAGTCCGGCATCGCGCCGGCTCAGGTGGCAGCCCTTGCCAAGCTGCTGGCAACCGATGCTATCAGCTCCAACCAAGCGCACGAGGTCTTTGAGGCTATGGCCCAGACCGGCGACGACCCCAACAAGATCGTCGACGAGCGCGGCATGCGTCAGGTGAGCGATGCCGGCGCGCTGCAGCCGATCGTGGACGAGGTGCTGGCTAACTGTGCCGATCAGGCGCAGCAGTATCGTGACGGCAACCAGAAGGTCATCGGCTTTTTGGTGGGCCAGTGCATGAAGGCGAGCCGCGGCAAGGGCAACCCGAAGCTCTTCAACGAGTTGCTGAGAACGTCGCTCTCGTAAACGGGAACCGAGGGGCCGGGCGCAGGGCCTTGCCTCTCAATTTCGGACAGTCCTGACTCACGACGGAGGCGCCACTGGCGCCTCCTGTTCGTGCGGAACTCATATCGAGCAAAGGTCCGGGGCCTCGCTACGGGGCGGCCAAGTTGATGTAGCTGAGATGCAGCATGCGGTCTGCT
>CAUGKA010000185.1 GCA_959599615.1 uncultured Collinsella sp.
CACGCGACGGGCAAAGTTCATCTCGTGCGTAACCACGATCATCGTCATGCCCTGCTGGGCCAGACGGACCATGACCTCGAGCACCTCGTTGATCATCTCGGGATCAAGAGCGCTCGTGGGCTCGTCGAAGAGCATGGCCTTGGGTTGCATGGCAAGCGAGCGGGCAATGGCTACACGCTGTTGCTGGCCGCCCGAGAGCTGTGCGGGCACCTTATGGGCCTGCTCGGCAACGCCTACGCGGCTCAGCAGATCCATGGCGCGCTCGCGGGCCTCATCCTTGGAGACGCCCAGCACGTCGACCGGTCCCAGCATGACGTTCTGTAGCACGGTCATATGTGCAAACAGGTTGAACTGCTGAAACACCATGCCCAGCTCGGCGCGCATACGGGCAAGATCCTTGCCTTCCTGCGGCAGGGGCTCGCCCTCGATGAGGATCTCGCCGGAGTCGATGGTCTCCAAGCGGTTGATGGTTCGGCACATGGTCGACTTGCCCGAGCCCGAGGGGCCGATCACGACGACGACCTCGCCACGGTCGACCGAGAGATTGATGTCGTTGAGGACGTGCAGATTGCCGTAGTGCTTATCGACGTGTCTGAGCTCGATCAGCGGCTGATTGCCGGTGGAAGAGGTGCTCTGTGCCATGGTGCTCGGCTCCTTATGACTCGAAATAGTAAAGCGTTAGCGGATGATGGTCGCGCCGGTCTTGTGCGAAACGTAGACAGCGGCCTTGTTGATCGCGACGTTGATGAGGATGTAGATGACCGCGATCACCAGGTAGACCGATACGAGGGCGTCGTAGTTGGTGATGAGCACGCGGGCGTTTTGCATGAGGTCGGGGTAGCTCACCACATAGGCGACGGTGGTGTCTTTGACGACGACCACAAGCTGCGAAATCAACGACGGAATGATAAAGCGAATCGCCTGCGGCAACACGATTTTAAAGGTGATTTTAGCCTTGGAGAGACCGAGCGCCTGGGCCGCCTCGACTTGCCCGCGCGGCACGGCGTTGACGCCGGCGCGGAAGATCTCGGCCAGTACGCCGGCCGCAGCGAGCGCGACGGGAAGCGTGAGCATCCAAAACGACGGCAGCGCGATCTTGTACTGGGGCAGCACCAAAAAGAAGAAGTAGATGAACAGAAGGCTCGGCACGCCACGGAAGAAATCGGTGAGCACGCGGCAGACCAGCTGCAGCGGCTTAATGTCGCTGGTGCGGCCGAGCATGAGGGCCAGACCCAGTACCAGCGCGATAGCGCCGGCGGTGAGCGCGACCTTTACCGTGCCCTCAAAACCGGCAAGTAAGAACTTCCAGGTAGTGAGGTGCGTAAAGAAATACCAATAGTGGACCGAAAGCTGACCGGTCACATAAAAGCGCTGCAGCACGAGGGCGACGAGCGCGGCGACGGCAACAAGCGAGATGGCGGTGCCGATGCGAATCTTGGCGCGCATCTTGGGGCCGGGAGCCTCGTAGAGCGCATCGCGCATGGTGAGCGCGGAGGTGGAGTGCTTGCTCATCGGAGGATCCTCACCTTCTTATCGATGTAGTTGCCAATGTGGCTCACCACAAAGGCCGTGCCCAGGTAGCCGAGCGCCGAGATAAAGAACGCGGCGACGCCGCCGAGCGAGCGCGTGTTGATGTAGCTCACCACGCCGGTAAGCTCTTGCGGCTTAAGCGGCACTTGGCTGCCCAAGGCGGTAGTGAGCATGACGGCGATAAAGAGGTTGGTCATGGGCAATACACTTGAGCGCAGTGCCTGCGGAATCACGATCTTGGCGAGGATGCGGTTAAAGCTCATGCCGAGCGAACGTGCGGCTTCGACCTGGCCGACGCCGACGGTGTTGATGCCGCTCATAAAGTTCTCGGAGCCAAATGCCGAGCCCAGCAACACCGTGGCGACGATAACGCAGGTGCGGTAGGGCAGGACGACCTTGAGCGGCGGCAGCGCGTAGACGACGATGATGAGCAGCGCGATGCCGGGGATGTTACGGAAGACCTGGACATACAGGTCGCCAAAGACGCGCAGCGGCTTGAGCGGCGACACGCGCATCACGGTGACGGCGACGGCTAGCACCATGGCGATGGCAAACGACTCAAGCGTCATGCCCCAGGTTGCTAGCAGCGCGTCGATATAGTTCTGGCCATAGAGCGACCAGAGCTCGGAGAGACTCATGCGGACCTCCCGCCGATAAGGAAAGGGGCTCCCGTGTGTACGGAAGCCCCGACAACTCAGTGAGGAAACAGTTTACCGCAATAAAGCGCATCATGCGTTTCCATATGGTTTCGTTACGGCCGTTACTAGGCTCGTTGCCTAGGCGCCGATCTCGGGCGGCTCGGGAACATTGGTGTCGCCCGTGCGGTCGCCGATGCAGATCTGCCACAGCTCGGTCCAGGTGCCGTCGTCCTCGATTTTCTTGAGGAAGTCGTTGACAAAGGCGACGCCGTCGGAATCGAGCGGCAGGCCGATGCCATAGGGCTCCTTGCTGCCGAAGGGCTTGCCGGCGATCTTGTACTTACCGGGCTCGCGGACCAGGGCACTCTGCTGCATGTTGTTATCGATGACGTAGGCATCGACGCGGCCCTGCTGGAGTGCCTGGCGGGCCTCCTCGTCGGTCTTGAACTCCTGCTGGCTGGCCTTGGGGGCGAACTCCTCCAGGATGGCGGGGCCGTTGGAGCCGGACTGGACGGCGACGTTCTTGTCGGCCAGGTCGTCGACGCTCTTGATGTCGTCGTTATCGGCGAGCACCAGGATGGCCTGCTGCGTGTAGTAATAGGGACCGGCAAAGGAGACGAGCTTCTTGCGCTCGTCAGTGATGGTGTAGGTGGCAAAGACGGCGTCGACCTGGCCGTTCTGCAGGACGGACTCGCGCGTGTCCGAGGTCACCTGGGTGATCTCGACCTTGTTCTCGCCCAGAATGTAGTTGGACAGGAGCTGTGCGATACCGGCATCGAAGCCGCGGGTCTGACCGTCTTTCTCGTTGAGGAGGGAGAAGAGCGTGGAGGTCTGAACGCCACCGATCTTAAAGACGCCGGCGTCCTTGACGGCCGTGGCCCAGGTGCTGGCGGCGATGGCGTCGTCATCGGCCTTGGGGCCGTTGTCGACGAGCTTGTCGAATGCCTTGGCATCGAGCGTGGCGGAAACTTCGGTATCCTCGGAGCTCTTGGAGGCGGCGGCGGAGCCCTTGTCGGCCTCGGCGCTGGTGTCGGAGCAGCCGGCAAGACCAAGGCCGGCGACGGTTGCGAAGGTGGCGGCGACAAAGCCGCGGCGGTCGAGAACGACCTGCTGGGAGAGGTTTTTGCTCATGGTAGAACACCTTTCTCAATAAAATCCCTAGCGGTTGAGTAGAGTTATACCCTATCCCGCTCAGATGGGTCAACACGAAATAACTCAGAAACATACTTACCTTATGGGTTATTCGACCTACCAAAAAGGGACAGGTTTATTTTGGCAGGGTTTATCTGGGGAAACGTCGGATGTTG
>CAUGKA010000186.1 GCA_959599615.1 uncultured Collinsella sp.
GCGGGCGCCCGTGATCTTAAGGCAGCCGCGACCGGGCTTGCGCCGTTCATCAGGCACCCGGATCATTCGTTTGCCGGTCAGATAAGCGCCCGTCATCGACTCGGGACACGCCATGATATCGGCAGGCGTTCCCGCCGCGACTACGTGTCCGCCGTTCACGCCCGCGCCGGGGCCCATGTCGATCACATAGTCGGCAGCACGAATCGTATCCTCATCATGCTCGACGACGATGACGGTATTGCCGATATCGCGTAGGCGCTCAAGCGTCTTGATCAGGCGCTCGTTATCGCGCTGATGGAGGCCAATCGATGGCTCGTCCAAAATGTACAGAACACCCATGAGGCCGGCGCCGATCTGCGTTGCCAGGCGAATGCGCTGGGCCTCGCCTCCGGAAAGCGTCGCCGAGGCACGATCGAGGGTCAGATAGTCGAGTCCGACATCGACCAGAAAACGCAGGCGCTCCAAGATTTCCTTGACGATGCGTCCGCCGATAAACTGTTGGCGCTCGGTGAGTTCCAGGCCCTCAAAAAACTCGAGCGACTCACGGCACGACAGACAACAAACCTCGTAAATGGACTTGCCGCCCACGGTGACGGCGAGCATCTCGGGGCGCAAACGAGCGCCGTGGCAGCTCGAGCACGGCTCCTCGCGGATGTACTTCTCCAAGCGCGCCTTGGTGTTCTCATTCGTCGTCTCGGTATAGCGCTCGTACAGGATATTGCGCACACCCGAGAACTTGGTGTCCCACTGGCTGCGGCGCCCATCGAGCTTTTGATAGTCGACCGAAATCTTCTGGTCGCCCATGCCGTCTAAAAACGCACGACACACCCGCGGAGGCAGATCCTCCCACGGCGTATCGACGCTCACCTTAAAGTGTTTGCAGACCGCAGCGAAAATCTGCGGATAGTAGTTAGAGTTGCCAAACAGGCTGCCAAAGACCCCGTCGGCGATCGACTTCGAGGGGTCTTCGATTAGGGCCTCGGCATCGACCGTCTTCTTAAAGCCCAGGCCATCGCACTCGGGGCACGCGCCATAGGGCGCGTTGAACGAGAAATCACGCGGCTGCAGGTCATCGATGGAGTGTCCATGCTCCGGGCACGCTAACGCCAGCGAATACTCCAGCAACTCGCCTTCGGTCCCCTCGGGAGCGTCGCGGTCGGGCAGCAAGTATACGTTCACATTGCCGTGCGCCAGCGCAGTCGCCTGTTCAACGGACTCGGCAATACGGCCCAGCGAGTTCTCGCGAATCACGATGCGGTCGACCACGACCTCGATATCGTGCTTGAATTTCTTATCCAAATCGATAGGGTCATCAAGCGAGCGAACCTCGCCGTCGACACGCACGCGGCTAAAGCCCTCGGCGCGAAGGTCCTCAAACAGCTTGGTGTACTCGCCTTTTCGCCCGCGCACCACCGGTGCCAGCACAAACGCGCGGCGGCCCTCCCCCGCCGCCAGGACCTTATCGGCGACCTGGTCGGTCGTCTGGCGCTCAATGACGCGGCCGCATTCGGGACAGTGCGGGGTGCCCACACGGGCGAACAGCAGACGCAGATAGTCATAAATCTCGGTTACGGTGCCAACCGTCGAGCGAGGGTTTTTAGATGTCGTCTTTTGGTCGATCGACACCGCCGGCGAAAGGCCGTCGATTGAATCCAAGTCGGGTTTGTCCATCTGGCCCAAGAACTGGCGCGCATAACTCGAAAGGCTCTCGACGTATCGACGCTGGCCCTCGGCATAGATAGTGTCGAATGCCAGCGAACTCTTGCCCGAGCCAGAAAGACCGGTAATGACCACGAGTTGGTCACGCGGAATGGAAACATCGATATCACGGAGGTTGTGCTCACGAGCGCCGCGAATAACGATAGAGGAATCAGACATGGAAGCTCCTTGCCTCCTATTGCATCGAATCATACTGCCGATGAGTTTAGCGCACTCGACGCGCACAGATGTTCGTAATACAAGATTCGCAGACCTTTAGCTTTGCGTATCGGGCGCTTTGTTTCTCGAAATGCCGTGGAAAGGTTACAGTAATCTAATACTGAACTTAATTTGCTGTACCAGAGGAACGTCCATGACCGAAGATATCCCCCTTGAAATCACTTCGAGCGACATGGCCAATCTGCCCATATTCATCGCCGTCCTTATCGTGGCCGCCGTCGTCGTGCGCGTGTATTTTTCAATCAAACGCAACGAAAAGCCACCCATTGCCCGCGTCTTTTGGTGCGCGACGCTCCTCATCCCGCTCGGCGTGGTAGCTGCATGGATTACGAATCAATCGCTCGTAAATGAGGGCAGCTCCCTATGGGTCCTTTCTTATTCGGCGCTCGGTGCTGCCGCCGTCATGCTTCTTGTCGAGCCCTTGGTTTCGGGACTTATCGACCAAACCGACCTTGCGACGGGAACGGTTGCCTGTATTTGCCGCGACATCCTTGTCATCGCCGCTGTTTCAGCGCTCTCGTTCGTTTCAATCGAAATTGCCTGCAACGAAACGTTCTATCGCATTCCCGCCAACTCATTCGGGTTTTCCGTCGGGTTGCTCGCGACGGTTCTGCTCTCCCTTTATTTGCTGGGACAGCGTCATGGAGGCGTCATGGTCCTCGTGCCCGTCGTCTGTTGCGTCCTTGGCATTGCCGAGCACTTCGTCATAACGTTTAAAGGCGAAGCCATCCTGCCAAGCGATATCTTGGCCCTTGGCACCGCAATGGAAGTGAGCGAGGGATACGAGTTTACCTTTACCGCCGGAATCGTAACCTCTCTCGCCCTGCTGGAGATTTCCCTGGGGCTTCTTTCGCTCATCCGACCGCGAAAGCTCCGTACGCCCACCCATGTCTTCCCCGCTATCGCCGCTAACCTCTGTGCTTTTCTGCTAGTGACCGTTGTGGGGCTCTCAGGCTTTTCCAACATCGACTTGGAGCAGGCGCTGGATTTTGGATTTGACCGTTGGCAGCCCATCACCACGTATGCGTCTCAGGGTTTTATCACTTCGTTCACCGAAATGGTCAACGAGTTGCCCATTGAGAAGCCCGAAGACTATACGCCCGATGAGGCGCAGAGCATCGAGCAGGAGCTCGCCGCCGCCTACGACAGCACATATGGCTCGAGCGAGCAGCGCGCGGCGGCCGTTGCCCAGTTCAATGAAATCAAGCCGACGATTGTTGCCGTCATGAATGAGAGTTTTAGCGACCTTTCGTGCTTTGAGCAGCTCCAGACGGCCGGGTACACCGGCCCCGCATTCTACAACTCGCTTCCCGACGCACTTGTTCGCGGCACCATGCTCGCTTCGGTCGCCGGTGGCGGAACGGCGAACTCCGAATTCGAATTTTTGACCGGAGCGACAACGGCCTTTGTCGGATTAGGCAAAATCCCCTATCAGCTGTATCAGATGAATGGCGTCAACAGCCTGGCAAAGGACCTTAAAGAG
>CAUGKA010000187.1 GCA_959599615.1 uncultured Collinsella sp.
CGAGCACTATTACGTCAATCTGGCCACCGATTCGGAAGGCAAGAAGACGCGCCGCGTGAAGGTGACCGTCGTGACGCAAAACGACAACGAGGCTGTAGTCGGTAAGACGCAGGTCAAGCGCGACGACCAGGGCAACGAGATCAACCCAGACGTCCCGGTTACCAAGTTACGCGACGGCGACACCATCGTGACGGATACCGGCACAGGCATGACGGCAGACGGCGGCGACAATATGTCTGCCGACGAGGGCAAGTAATGCGTCCCGTCATCGACATCCGCAACGTGCACCGCATCTTTGAGAGCGAGGCCGGTTGCGCCCACATCCTGCACAACGTGAGCCTGGCGGTGAACCCCGGTGAGTTCGTCGCCATCACCGGCCCCTCGGGCTCGGGCAAGTCGACGCTCATGAACATCCTGGGCTGCCTGGACAAGCCGACGGCGGGTGATTATTTCCTGCAAGGGCTCAACGTCGCCGAGCTCGACGATGATGAGCTCACCGAGGTGCGCGCGCTGAGCATCGGCTTTGTCTTTCAGAGTTTTAACTTGCTGCCGCGTCTGACGGTGATCGAAAACGTCATGCTGCCGCTGTCCTACACCAATGTGCCGCGTAGCCAGCGCGAGATGCGCGCCGTGCACGCGCTGCAAGCCGTCACACTGCCGGTCGACCATTGGGACCACCGCATATCGGAACTCTCGGGCGGACAGATGCAGCGCGTCGCCATCGCGCGCGCCCTCGTCAACGACCCGCCCATCATTTTGGCCGACGAGCCAACGGGAAATCTAGACTCGACAACCGGGGCGCTCGTCATGGAAACCTTCCACAAGCTCCAGAAACGCGGCAAGACCATCGTACTCATTACGCATGACCCCGGCATCGCCGCCGAGGCCGATCGAGCCGTAACCATCCGTGACGGGCAAATCCATGACGGCGCATATGTCGCGCATACACCGAATACGTTACGCGGGGCCGTCAAAAACCTGCCCGCGATTTCTGCAACCACCAATCAGCCGAAAGGAGCGAAGGCATGAGCACCCGCGATCTTGTCCAAGAAGCCCTTCACTCGCTCGAGGCCAACAAGGGACGCAGCCTGCTCACCATCCTTGGCATCGTCATTGGCATCGCCTCGGTCATCGCCATGACTTCGCTCATCGGCGGTATCCAAAACAGCCTGGTCAACAGCCTGGGCCTCAATGCAGCCCGCATGGTAGAGATCTATTCGTCCCAAGAACTCACCGATTCGGATGTGGAAAAGCTTCGCAAACTGGTGCCGCAGATTGAGCAGATCGGCATCGTCGATAGCGCCTATTCCGAGTACAAGGTCGGGGATAAAAGCTATACCGTCATGGCACACGGCGTCGACAGCGACATGCTCGATGCCGTGGGCGCCAGCAAGCTCGTTGCGGGACGTGTCTATTCACAGGCAGAGTCTCAATCAGGCTCGCGCGTGGCGCTCATCAGCCGCGGCGGCGCCGATCAGCTTTACGGCAACGAACAGGACGCACTGGGGAAAACCATCAAGGTGTCCAACGGCGAGGTGCAGATTGTAGGCGTGATTGATGGCGGCAGCGACTCCATGGGCTCGCTCACGCTGTATATGCCACGCGAAACCATCTCCGGCCTGTTTGGCGACGAGAATCCTTCATTTCCCAGCGTGACGGCACTTGCCGCTGAGGGCACAGACATGGACGAGCTCTGCAAGACCATCGAGTCTAAGGTGCGCGCGATGAAGGGCATATCGGAGGATGATGAGTACGACAGCATATCGGCGACCTCCATGAAAAGCGCCATCGATGCACTCAACTCGTTTATGGGCGCCTTCTCGCTCATCATGGGCGCTGTCGCCAGTATCTCACTGCTTGTCGGCGGAATCGGCATTATGAATATGATGCTTACCAACGTGACTGAGCGCATCCGCGAGATCGGTATTCGCCGTGCCTTGGGCGCCAGTCGCCGCGATATCACCGCGCAGTTTTTGGCCGAGTCCTCGGCGCTGTGCGTCACCGGTGGCCTGCTGGGTGTCCTGATTGGCTATCTGCTGGCCTGGGGCCTCGCGATGTTTGCCGCAGGATCAGGGGTTCTCAACGAGCTCGGTGCCAGTGGGCAGATCACACCGAGCTTTTCAATCGCCACGGTGCTGCTGGCCTTCGGCGTCTCCGTCGGCATCGGCGTAATCTTTGGCTTCTACCCCGCTCGCCGCGCGGCAAAGCTCAACCCGGTGGAGTGCCTACGCTACCAGTAAGCCACCACCAACAAGTTGCGGTGAATTAGGGACTGAATATGCTATCTAGCAGCAAAAACAGACACTATTTCACCGCAACTTATTGAAGGGCTGTTTGCGCCAGTTCTGGGCGTCGTCCTCGAGCTATTGATGGATGACGGGCTTGTACGGGTCGAGCTTGCTCGGGACGCTCCTCCTCGCGGGCGGGAGGGCGCGCAGGCGCGGCAAGCGCCTAGCGCGCGAACTCCCGTAAGAGCGCGTCTTCCACTTCCCGAAGCGAAAGGGCCCCGCCTCCCTCGGCGGGACGGGTGACCACGATGCAGCGCGCTCCCACGTCGCGCGCGGAGGCGAGCTTCTCGGCCGTGCCGCCTACGGTTCCCGAGTCCTTGGTCACAAGCCACTGGGCGCCCACCTGCCGAAGCATCGCCTCGTTGAGCTCGCGGGTGAAGGGCCCCTGCATGCCGATGACGTGCGACGGCGAAAACCCCGCGTCGATGCACTTCGTTATAGCACTGGGCAGCGGGAGCACGCGCACGAAGAAGCGCTCCGCGAAATCGGCGACGCGCGTGTAGGGAGCAAGCTCCTTGCTCCCCGTCGTGAGAAGAGCGCGACCCGGGTTCTCGGAGAGAAAGCGCGCCGCGCAGGCGATCGACGCGACCGACACGACGCCTTTGGGCAGCGCCTCGACCGGGCGCGCAAGGCGCAGGCATCGTGCACCCACGGCGAGCGAAGCGGCCCGGATGTTGCCGCTTGCGAGCGTAGCGAAGGGGTGCGTGGCGTCGACAACGATGCGCGCGCCGGAAAGCTCGCGCTCCATGTCAGCCTCGTCGAGCCTGCCCGCATGCACCTCGATGCCTGGAAGCTCGCCCAAAAGCTCGCCTCCGTACTCGGTTGCCGCATAGGTACGGGCGGGGATGCCCGCCCCGCTCGCCCATTCGCACAGAAGGCGGCCCTCGGTGGTGCCGGCGAAGATGCGCAGCGCCGGCGCGGATGCGGGCGCCGTCACTTCGGGCCGCCTGGGCGCGTGATCTGGTAGAGCAGCGCGTTCATAATGGCGGCCGCCACGTTCGAGCCGCCCTTGCGACCCCTCGCGACGATGGCCGGCACGCGTCGCGCGAGTAACTCCTCTTTCGCCTCGACCACGTTCACAAACCCGACCGGCACCCCAACGACGAGCGCGGGCGCGATCTTCCCCG
>CAUGKA010000188.1 GCA_959599615.1 uncultured Collinsella sp.
ATAGTGCTCGCCGTCTTCGGTCATGAGCGCCATCGTCGGCACCATCACCACGTCGTCGAGCTGCTCTGTCACCACCGATACCTCGGCCGTCATGCCCGGCTTCAGGCGCGCGTCGGGCGCCTCGATGAGAATGTCGACGTTAAAGGTTACGCTGCCGCCGCCACCGTTGGCGGTGTCGGAGTTTGCCACCGAGGCGATAGCCGTGACGGTGCCTTGGCTCACAATATCGGGAAACGCGGGATAGGTCACGTTGGCGCTTTGGCCCACGGCGATCTTGGCGATATCCTTTTCGCCCACCTGAACCGTTACCTTCATCTTGGAGAGGTCGGCGATCTGCATGCACTGCTTGCCGCCGCTCGTATCGCTTTCGCCCATGATCATGCCGCCTGTTACCGTAGCGCCCACCTTGGCGTTGAGCTCCACGATGCTGCCCGAGCTCGGCGCCGTAACCGTGCGCCCGGCGGCCTTGGCGTTCGCCTGATCGAGGTTTGCCTGGGCCGATGCGAGGCTGCGCTGTGCGGCCGATACGGTGTTCGTGTCGGCGGACCCAGCGGAGGCGCCTGCCGCTGCGGCGGAAGCTCCATCGACGTCCGTCGTTGGGGTGGCCTGCGCGGAAGCGAGGGCTTTCTGCGCGTTGGCGAGGTCTTCCTGAGCGGCTGCTACTGCACGCTGCGCCTCGGCAACGTTGCGATCGAGCTCGTCGTTTTTAATGGTCATGAGCACGTCGCCCTCGTTGACGGATTGGCCTGCCTGCACGTTGATCGAATCGACCGTGCCGTCGACAGAAGGGGAGACCACTGAGGACGAAATGGGTTTGAGCTGGCCTTTCGCCTCGACCGTTGTGGTAAACGTGCCCTCGGTCACCATGTCGGTCACAGGCTCGCTAGCGCCCTGTGGCTGCGCATTGATAACCAGGGTTGCGACAATGGCAATGAGCGCGATGGCACCCACGACGCCGGCGGCAATACCGCGTCGAATCAGCTTTTTGCGCCGACGCTCGGCACGCTTTGCCTTGAGCTTTGCATAGGCTTCTTCATCGGAAATCTCGGCGGTATCGTTCGTGCGTCCGCTCTGCTTTTCGGCATGTACGTTTGTAATCAAAGGAATCGTTTCGGTGGCACCTTCGGGCGTGTACTCGGCATCATCCGGGCCTGGGGTGATGGTGGGGACATTCGGCATAGCGTCTCCTTTATAGAAAGTTCCTCAATAAGTATATGCGCCCGTCGCGTAAGGCGGGCGCATATGGCGGATTCTTTCGGAACTGTTAGATTGGTCGCAGCGGCTCCACGTTGTGGGAATGCGCGCGTTGCACTACGAGTGGACGACCACGCACAGGCCGACTTTGATGCAATCGTGCAGCGCCTTGGCATCGGCCAGGCGCAGGTTGATGCAACCGTGGCTGCCGCACCACTTGTACGACTCGGCATTATCGAAGCTCTTGTCGTTTTGCCAGGTGGCGTCGTGGAATCCGACCATATTGCCCTCGAACGGCATCCAATAGCTGACCGGGCTCTCGTATTTGGGCTTGCCGGTCTCGGGGTCCTTGGCACCGATAAGCTTGCTGGCGCCATTGTTGCTGTTGATCTGCCATACGCCCTCGGGGGTGGCGTCCTCTCCCGGCTTGCCAGAAATAAAGTTGGCCTCCCAAACGATATTACCGTTCTCGTCATAGTAGCGCGCGTGCTGCTCGGACAGATCGACGTCGATATACGCCTTCCAGTCGGGCTCTCCCTTTGCGGTAAAGGTGTCGGCCTTCTGGGAGTACTTGATCTCGATTTCGCCGGTCTGCTTGTTGTTAATGGCGTCCTCGACCTGCTTGGCGAGCGAGCTGCTGTCAATGGACCAACCAAAGTCACCGCCTTCGACGGCACACTGCTTGCCATCGGCGCGCGTCCACCAGCGAGTGGAGCCCACGGTATTAAAGCCGTTAGCGAGCTCGGCTGCCCAGCTGCTGATTTGCGACGTATCGAGCGTGGGGTTGGCAGGATCGGCAAAGCTGATCCACTGCAACACGGAGCTGCCATCAACCTTTCCGGCATCCTCGCCGTTGAGCTTGAGGGTCACGTTGACGCCCAAGAAGTTGTTGGCGGCATCGCATGCGGCCTGAATCTGATCATCGGTCAGCGTTCCATTGAGCGGCTCATAGGCATCGTTGCCGAGCTTGGAAAGATCTACGGTCTCGGCCAGCGAGGCAAGCTCGAGCTCGGCATACTTAATGACATGCTCGCGGTTGAGTTTTTCGTTGGAGCGCGCCTTCTCGACGGTAAACTTGCCGGCCTGCTCGTCATAGGAGCTATTGGCCTCGAACGTGCCCGAACGGCCCTCGTTAAACTCATCGATGGCGGTGCCCAGATCCTTCTCAAACTGCTTTTGGTCAAAGGTATCGGAGAGCATGGACAGGTCGACGTCTTGATCAAGATCTACTTCGTTGGAGGTAGCGGTTGTTTTGGTCTTGCCGCTTAAGGATTCTACAAGGCGGACCGGCCATACAAAGGCTTCGTTGTGGTTGATGATCTCTTTTGCGGCAGCTTCGCCGTCGACGATGGGCTCATCGGACTCGGGCTGATAGGTCCAGCTAAAGTCATCGCCCGCCACGGTGAGCTTATAGTGCTTCCACGCTGAGTTGACCTTGGTGGCGGCAGACGAAGCGTTGGAGAACGAGACGTCGACGCCGGCGATGGTGGTGTTGGGGTAGGCTACCTGCGAAAACGCTACGACGCCTACGATATAGACAATGACGATAAGACCCAGGAGGACAAAGAGCGTCGTCTTTTTACCCGACTTATTGTTCCCGGTGGGTTTGCGCGCGGGGCCGCGATCGCCTCGACCGTGCGTGGGGGGCTGCTTGGGCGTATTGCCGTTTGCCTGGCGCTGCTGACGTTGCTGGCGCTGCTGGTTCGGGCGTTGCGAAGCGTTTGCCGCACCACGCTGCTGACCGTGGCTCGGCGCGATAGGACGCGGCGACTGAACGCCGCCGGTGTGCCTGCTCGGCTGCTGCGGATCGGGAATCAGTTGAGTTCGATCGTTTTGCGACATCGTGTGCATATCCTTCGAATTTCGCCTTGCGGCTCATCGTGTTTTTACTGGGCTTGCATTATAGCGATTACCTAGTTGATTGTGGTATGGAAACGGTGGCATTCAAAAGAGGTGGGACATTTGTCCCACCTTCGAGTCGTTCTTTGTCGCTATCCGCACACACCGCATTTTGCACAGGCCGAAAGTGCGGCCGGAGCCTGCGCGATGCCGCCCTTTGCCGTCTCGCGCAGCGTGGCCGGCAACGCGTGGCCCACCGAGAGCATGACGTGTGCCATCTGGTCAAACGGCACCAGGCTCTTAATGCCGGCGAGGGCGAGTTGTGCGGAGCTAAAGGCGGCTGCCACGCCGATGGCGTTGCG
>CAUGKA010000189.1 GCA_959599615.1 uncultured Collinsella sp.
GGGGGCGGGGCACTCGCGACGCACGTGGTTTGCCGGGGTAGCGCCCACGACGGCGCCGACCTCCATGCGCTTGGCGACGTAGCCGGGGTGATAGAGTTCGTTGACCTGACCGGTGGCAAGGCCGATCTGGTTGCCGTAGCTGGAGTAGCCGGCGGCGGCAGTGGTCACGAGCTTACGCTGCGGCAGCTTGCCCTCGAGCGTCTCGGACACGGGGACGGTGGGGTCGCCGGCGCCGGTGACACGCATGGCCTGGTACACGTAGCTGCGGCCCGACAGCGGGTCGCGGATGGCACCGCCCACGCAGGTGGCGGCACCGCCGAAGGGCTCGATCTCGGTCGGGTGGTTGTGGGTCTCGTTCTTAAAGAGGAACAGCCAGTCCTGGTCCTCGCCGTCGACATCGACCTTCACCTTGACGGTGCAGGCGTTGATCTCCTCGGACTCGTCGACATCGGTCATGACGCCGGTCTTCTTGAGGTACTTGGCGCCGATGGTGCCCATGTCCATGAGGCAGACGGGCTTGGTGTCGCGACCGAGTTCGTGGCGCATCTCCATGTAGCGGTCGAAGGCCTGCTGCACCACGGCGTCGTCGATCGTCACGTCGTCCAGGACGGTGCCGAAGGTGGTGTGGCGGCAGTGATCGGACCAGTAGGTGTCGATCACGCGGATCTCGGTGATGGTGGGGTCGCGATCCTCATCGCGGAAGTACTGCTGGCAGAAGGCGATGTCCGCCTCGTCCATGGCAAGGCCGCGCTCGGAAATAAAGGCGGCAAGGCCGGCTTCGTCGAGCTCGCGGAAACCGTCGAGCACCTCGACGGGCTGGGGCTCGGGGGTCTCCATGTACAGCGTCTCGGGCAGGTCGAGCGAGGCGATGCGCGCCTCGACGGGGTTCACCACGTAGTGCTTGATGGCATCAATGGCGGCCTCGTCCAGAGCGCCCGAGATCATATAGACCTTGGCGGAGCGCACGGCGGGGCGCTCGCCCTGGCTGATGAGCTGCACGCACTCGCTGGCGGAGTCGGCGCGCTGGTCAAACTGGCCAGGCAGGAATTCGACGGCAAAGACGGCGCCATCGCTTGCGGGGAGCTCGTCGTAGGTCACATCGACCTGGGGCTCGCTAAAGACGGTCGGCACGCAGGACCGGAAAAGCTCCTTGTCGATGCCCTCGACGTCGTAGCGGTTGATAATCCTCAGGGCCTCGATGCCCTTGATGCCGAGAATTTCGGTCAGCTCGCCCTTGAGCTGCTGAGCCTCGACGTCGAACCCGGGTTTCTTCTCCACGTAGATACGAGAGACCATTGGTTCCTGCCTTCCTGATCGGTTGGGCGTACGGTACGGTATGCGGCAGCGGTCGGTTTGCGGGGTCTGCCCTGCGGTCGCCTTGAGCCACATGTTTGTAAACCTCACTATGATACGACAGCTCGCGGCGCGTTGAGGACGGCGAGGGTGCTACAGTGAAGCGCAAACAAGAGAAAGGCATCACATGGCATTCGTTTCGCTCGCCATCATCGCACTCGTGGCCTTTGCGAGTCCTTTTATCGCCTCGGCGATTCCCGGAAAACCCGTTCCCGAGACGGTCTTTTTGCTCGTGCTCGGCGCGGTACTGGGACCCCATATGCTCGGCGTCATCCATGTAGATGCTGAGGTCTCGCTTGTGTCCGAGCTGGGCCTGGCCTTTTTGTTCCTGCTTGCCGGCTTTGAGATCGACCCCAAGAGCATCACGGGCGTCGAGGGGCGCTACGGCTTGGCGACGTGGGTCGTCACGTTTGGTATCGCCTGGCTTGCCGTGCGCTTTACCCCGTGGTTCTCAGTCAGTCATTTCGACGGTATCGCCGTGACGCTTGCCCTCACTTCGACGGCGCTCGGTACGCTTGTGCCCATCATGCGTGAGCGCTCGCTCACCGGCACGCGCGTGGGCGACTCGATTCTCGCGTATGGCACTTGGGGCGAGCTCGGTCCCGTGCTCGCCATGTCGGTGCTGTTGTCTGCCCGCACTGGCATCCAAACGCTCGTTATCCTTGGCTTGTTTGCGGTGGTTTGCGTGTTGCTGGCCGTGGTCCCGAGCCGCTCCAAGCGCGTCGGCAGCCGCTTCTTTGCATTTGTTGAGGAGCGCGCCGATACCACGTCGCAGACCTTCGTGCGCCTGACGGTGCTCATCCTGGTCACGCTCGTGGCATTCTCGGCTGTCTTTGATCTCGACATCGTGTTGGGTTCTTTTGCCGCCGGCTTTGTCCTGCGCTATATCATCCCCGAGGGCAACCATACGCTCGAGACCAAGCTCGACGGTCTGGCCTACGGTTTTTTGATTCCGGTGTTCTTTACCGTATCGGGCGCAAAGATCGATCTGACGGCCGTGGCGTCGCGCCCGGGTCTGCTCGTGGGCTTTATCGTGGCGTTGTTGATTATTCGTGCCGTGCCCATTCTTATTTCCATGAGCATTTGTCCTGCGACGCGCGATGTGTCGGCGTATGGTCGCATTACCGTGGCCCTGTACTGCACCACGGCGCTGCCGATCATCGTTGCCGTTACGAGCGTTGCCGTCAACGCGGGCGCGCTGTCGCAAGATATTGCGTCGGTCATGGTTGCCGCCGGTGCCATCACGGTGTTCTTGATGCCATTGCTCGCGCAGCTCTTCTACCGCGTGGTGGATGCCGCACCGGTCGCCGCCGTGGCAGAGGTTGCCGAGCATCCATCCGATGCGCTCGACATCTTGCGCGCCCACCACGACCTAGCGAGCTTGCTCGCGCGCGAGCACGAGCTGCTGACCTCGCATGGCCATGGTCGCGTATTCGAGGGCCTGCCTACGCTCGATACGATTGCCGAGCGTCTTTCCGCCGAGGCAGCGAGCGGCCACATCGATGCCCGCATCGTGGACGCGGCGCACCTGCTTGCCGATAAGACCTATGGAGACGAGGTCGACCCGTCCGAGCTGACTCCGCGTGAGCGCCGCCGCCTGGAGCGCGCCAAGCTCGCTGTGCGCGAATACCGCCGCCGCATGCTGGAGCTCTATGCGCGCGAAGAAGCCGACGAGGACGACGGCAAGTAGTCGATACTTTCTCGGGGAAGCCGCGTCCCGATTTGAAGGCTCGGAACGGGATGTGGTTTCCGAAACGGGGACCGTTGGGAAACTGTGTCCCGGAATGGGCGCTCAGAGTGGGATGCAGTTTCCGCGAGAGGCTCGTTAGGGAAAGCGCATCCCATTCTGAGCCGGAATTATGGGACGCAGTTTCCTTTTCGAATAGAAGAAGGTGCGCTGCCTGCGGTTGATGCAGGCAGCGCACCTTCTTGCGGTGAGCGCGGTTGAGGTTTAAAGCGGTGGCTCGCGACCGTTAGGAGCGGGCGGCTCCGTCGACGGGAAGGATGGCGCCCGTGACGTAGGCGGA
>CAUGKA010000190.1 GCA_959599615.1 uncultured Collinsella sp.
CTCGGCCGTTCGGGTCAGGCGGGGCTGAATGGAATAGAGTGAATGGGCGCGCCGGGGGCGCGCCCATTGTTTTGAAGGGAACTCATTTTGAGCAAGCACCCGCCCTGCCGGGGCTCCCAGGTTCCGTGACGACTCGGCCGTTCGGGTCAGGCGGGCTGAATTTAATTTGGTGACTGAGGGTGCCGTTGGCGCCTTCATTCTTTATATATGTTGGGAGCGCCAAGCGGTGGGGGTGGTGCCGGTGTGTTGCTTGAAGGCTTGGGCGAAGGCGGCCTGCTGAGGGTAGCCTAGACGCTCTGCCACCTGCGCTATCGTGAGCGTGCTATCGGCCAAAAGGTCCTGTGCTCGTTCCATACGGCGTCTGCGAATGTAGGCGCCCAGGGACTCGCCAGTTTGGGCCGTAAAGGTGGCGCATAGTTTGGAGCGGCTTGTGTAGAGCCTCTCGGCCACCTCGTTGATACCCACACGCCTGCCTTTGTCGAGCGCGCGCTCAATCATTGCCGTTGCTTCCTCGGCAATGGTCACGCTGGCGCGTGTGTCTGCCGCTTGCCGCGCCTGCTTGTGGGCCGCGCGCGAACAGGCGAGCTCCGCGACCATGGTCTCCACGATGCCTTGCATATAGACGTGTCCGCCTACGGTGCGGGCGCGTTCCTCGTTAATCCGGCGCAGCGTGTGGCAGATGGCAGACGTCGCCTCCTCGTGCCACGACTCGGCAAACGCCTCAAAGACTCCCGCGAACTCAGTGGGATACCGATGCTCCAGCTCATCAAAATACCCGGGCAAAAAGAGCACCGAGCGCGAGTGATAGAGCTGCCCTGCAAACAGCGGGCTTAGCTCCTCACCGCAGCTATCTTGGACAAAGCTGCAGATCGCGCTGTTCGGCCACGGTCCATGCAGCGGCTTGAGGTTCGCAGGCGTTATGCCGGCTTCGGGCATGCACATGAGCGTGGGCGCGCTGACCTCGCTCACGCACGCGTACGGTTCGGGCGTGTATTCGGCTAGCTGCATGTTGTGCGTCGGGGTAATGAAATGCTCCATGACGATGCAGGTGGGGGAAAGGGGCATGATCCATGCGCGTCCGTGCGCCCGATCGTTTGTCACCTCGCCGGTAAAGACGGCGCCCTTGCCGGAAAGCTGCAGACCAAACTGCTCAAACTGCGGTGCGTAGAGCTCGGTTATATCGGTTGCTGCCCGCCGCATTTTCAAAAGCGTCCCCTTCCTTTGCAGAAACGTCCACGCCTGCCTCGATTGTGTGTCTTGGCTAACACGCCCATGATAAGTTTCTTACGGTTAACTCTCAAGCCGTTAGAAAGGAATCTCATGGCAAAGGGATCAAAAAAGGAAGGCGGCGGCATCGGCGAGCTACTTGCATATGCCGGTGACCGTAAATTCCTAACGTATTTGGGCATGGCCCTCTCGGCGTTCTCGCAGCTGTTGAGCTTTGGCCCGTACGTGTGCATCTGGCTTGTTGCGCGAGACCTGATTGCCGTGGCGCCCAACTGGAGCGAGGCCGCCGACATCGAGATGTATGGTTGGTGGGCTGTTGGTTTTGCCCTGGCAAGCATCGTGGTCTATTTCGTGGGACTCATGTGCACGCACCTGTCCGCGTTTCGCTGCGCATCCAATATCCGCAAGGCTACGAGCGAGCATCTGCTTAAGCTGCCGCTCGGCTACTTTGACACGCACGCCACCGGTGAGCTGCGCCGTATCGTAGACGGCTGTGCCGCCTCCACCGAGACGCTGCTCGCGCACATGCTGCCCGATATCGCCGGTGCCACCGCCATGGTCGTGGGCCTGCTTGTGCTGCTATTTGCCCTCGATTGGCGTTTGGGCGCGGCATGCTTAATCTCGGTCGTCGTTTCGTTTTGCGCCATGGCCACCATGATGAGCGGCAAGGGCGCCGAGTTTATGAAGGCTTACATGGGCGCGCTGGTCAAGATGAACAAGACCGGCACCGAATACGTACGCGGCATCCCCGTGGTCAAGGTATTCCAGCAGACGGTCTACTCCTTTAAGGCGTTCCACGATGCGATCGCCGAATACGCCGATATGGCGCAAAACTATGCGGGTACGTTTTGCCGGGGTCCGCAGGTGCTCAACCTTACTGCGCTCAACGGCCTTGTGGCATTTCTTTTGCCTGTGGCGCTGCTGCTGGCGCCGGGCGAGACGGACTTCGCGCACTTTATGGTCAATTTTACGTTTTACGCGATCTTTTCGGCCGTGGTGCCGACGGCCATGACCAAGCTTATGTTTGTGGGCGAGGCCTCTCAGATGAGTGCCGATTCGCTGGCGCGCATCCGAAGCGTCATGGATTCCAAGCGGCTCTCCGTGCCCGCGCAACCCAAGCACCCCGCTGGCAGCGATGTGCGCTTTGAGGACGTGAGCTTTACCTACGAGGGCGCCGAGGCGCCTGCCGTCAACCATGCGAGTTTTAGCGTTCCCGCAGGTAGCACCCTCGCGCTGGTGGGTCCTTCGGGCGGCGGCAAGTCAACCTGCGCAAGCCTGATTCCTCGTTTTTGGGATGTTTCCGCAGGTCGAGTGCTCGTAGGTGGTGTGGACGTTCGCGATATGGATCCGCACGAGCTTATGGACCAGGTCGCCTTCGTGTTCCAGACCAACCAGCTGTTCCGGCAAACACTTGCCGATAACGTGCGCGCCTCCAAGCCTACGGCCACTGACGACGAAGTGCGTGCGGCCCTCTCCGCGGCCCAGTGCGACGATATCGTGGCCAAGCTCCCGCAGGGCATCAATACCATGCTCGGCGCCGGCGGGGCGTACCTTTCGGGCGGCGAGGTCCAGCGTGTGGCGCTCGCCCGCGCAATCCTTAAGGACGCGCCCATCGTGGTGCTCGACGAGGCCACAGCCTTTGCCGACCCCGAGAACGAGGCGCTCATCCAGCGTGCCTTTAGCAAACTGGCGACGGGTCGCACGGTCATTATGATTGCGCACCGACTCTCGACTGTAGTGGGTGCAGACCAAATCGTGGTGCTCAACCAGGGCAGCGTGCAGGAGTCGGGCACCCATGCCGAACTGCTGTCCCAAGAGGGTCTATATGCCAAGATGTGGGCCGAATACGAACAGGCCGCGAGCTGGAAAATCACTGCAGCGACCGCGGATGCCGCCGTCACGAAGGGAGGCGAGGCCTAAATGTTCGCCTCATTCCAAAAGAAGTATTTCCTATCCGATAAAGGCGTCGCCGGCGTAAAACGCGGCATTTTCTGGACCGCGCTCACCAATCTCATTACCATGGCCGGCATGGGCTTATTGTTCCTGGCCATGGCCGGTTTTGTCGAACATCTCGCCACCGGTGCCGACCTGCCGGATGCCCTGCCGTTTGTGGGCGGCCTCCTGGTCTTTTTCGTGTTG
>CAUGKA010000191.1 GCA_959599615.1 uncultured Collinsella sp.
GGCGTCCGTGTGACCGAGTTCTTTTTGGGTCTGCCGTGCCGCTTTGACATCCATTACACGTCGCGTCGCATTGGAACCAAGTTTGGCGTGACCCCGCTGCTGCTGGGTGGCTACGCTGCCATCTGCGGTATGGATCCGACCGATGTTTCGTGCGCCGACCGCGTGCTCGCGGCTATCTATCGTCATGGTCGCGTGACCGTGGCCGACCTTGCTGTCGAGCTCGAGCTTTCCGAGGAGGATGTGTTCGAGGCATGCGCCCTTTTGCTGGGCTGGGGCTCCATCGCGCCCTGGTATGAGGAAGGGGAGAAGCCCTCGCCGAGCTACTATCCCACCAAATATCAGACGTTGCCGCGAGACAAGGCAGGCTATACCACCTTTGATGGTCGCCGTTTCGATCGCGAACATGCGACTGCCGAGGGCGATGTGTGGGAGCTGCCGTGCGGCGAGGCCGAGTTCCTTGCGCAAGAGCGCTCGCACACCTATCTTGGCCAAGGCTTTCTCAAGCGCGCCTTTATGCTGCTCGCGGGCAGTATCGTCAATATCTTGACGGGTTTTTTGCTCCTTATGAGCATCTATTCCATTGCGGGTGTCACCGTGCCGATGGATACCAACGTGATCGGTCAGGTTGACGAGGGGTCTATTGCCGCCAAGGCGGGTATCGAGGGCGGTGACGCGATCCTTTCGGTTGACGGTGTCTCATGTTCCACTTGGATGGATGTCTACGATGCCATCGGCAAGGCTGCCGGTAAGGACGATATCGCCATCGAGTACGAGCGTGACGGCAAGCAGCATTCGACCACGGTTGCGCTCAAAGAGGACGAGCGCCTAGGTGTGTATGCCTCTACGCAGGTGGTCCGTTTAGACCCCATCACGTCGGCTCGCCTGTCGTTCTCCTATGTCGTGCAGACAGCGGATGGCGTGATGCGCCTGCTCCAGCCGCAGCATACGATCGAGATTCTCGATCAGTCTTCTTCGATCGTGGGTATTAGCGTTATGTCCTCACAGGCCGCTGCTGCCGGCCCTGCCACGTTCCTTTCCTTTGCCGCCCTTATTTCGTTCTCGCTTGGCTTTATGAACCTGCTGCCCATCCCACCACTCGATGGCGGCAAGCTGGTCATCGAGATCATTCAAAAGATTGCGGGCCGCGAGCTGCCGCTCAAAGTGCAGACAATCGTCAGCTATGTCGGCATCGCGCTCTTTGCACTGCTGTTTGTCTATATGCTTCGTTCCGACATCCTTCGATTTATTCTGTAGGGGAGTGTTTGGATTGTCTTTATCCCATCCTTTGCCTCGCGAGTTGACGCGCCCCGTGCATGTGGGCGGCGTGCAGATCGGTGGTGGCGCTCCGGTCGTGGTTCAGTCTATGACCTGCACCGATACTGCTGATGCCCAGGCAACGCTTGCGCAAGTGTGCGCGTTGGCGCAGGCTGGCTGCGATATCGTGCGCGTGAGCGTGCCTACCGAGGCTGCGCTCGAGGGCTTTCGCACGATTTGTGCCGAGTCTCCGGTGCCAATCGTCGCCGATATCCATTTTAACCATAAGCTTGCCATTGGCGCTGTCGAGGCTGGTGCCTCTAAGCTGCGCATCAACCCCGGCAATATCGGCGATTGGGCTAAGGTCGATGCCGTCATCGATGCCGCGGGTGCCGCGGGCTGCGCGATTCGCATTGGCGTGAACGCGGGCTCGCTTGAGCAAGATATTGCCGAGCGCGACGACCTCACGCAGCCCGAAAAGCTCGTGATGTCGAGCGAACGCTTTGTGCGGCACTTTGAGGACCGTGGGTTTACCAACATCGTGCTATCCGCCAAGGCCCATAGCGTACAGACGACACTTGATACCTATCGCGCCCTGTCGCGCGAGATACCGCATGTTCCGCTCCACCTGGGCGTGACGGAGGCAGGGACCAAGCTTCAGGGCACCATCAAGAGCTCTGTAGGCTTGGGTATCTTGCTTTCCGAAGGCATCGGTGACACCATGCGTGTGTCGCTCACGGCCGATCCGGTTGAGGAGCCGCCGGTCGCCTGGGGAATTCTACAGTCGCTGGGCCTGCGTCGCCGTGGTCCCGAGATTGTCTCATGCCCCACGTGCGCCCGCTGCCAGGTTAACCTGATTCCCATCGCCGAGGAGGTCACCGAGCGGCTTAAGAACTATTCCGCGCCGCTTTCGATCGCCGTGATGGGATGTGCGGTCAACGGCCCCGGAGAGGCATCTGACGCCGACCTGGGTGTTGCCTGCGGACGTGGTCAGGGCCTGCTCTTTTCGCATGGCCAGATCATTGGTAAAGTAGCTGAGGATCAAATTGTCGACGCGCTTATGGCCGAGGTCGACAAACTTATTGAGGAGAAATAAATGACCCGAGCAATGTATATGTCTAAGCTCTATGCGCCGACGCTCAAAGAGGATCCGGCGGATGCCGAGCTAGCGAGCCACCGTCTGCTGCTTCGCGCTGGCATGATCCGCAAGGAGGCCGCCGGCCTGTATTCCTATCTGCCGCTCGCTTGGCGCTCGATCCGCAAGATCGAGAACATCGTGCGCGACGAGATGGATGCCGCCGGTGCTCAGGAGCTCATGATGCCCATTATGGTCGACGCCGAGCTGTGGCGTGAGTCCGGCCGTATCGATGCCTATGGCAAGGAGCTTGTGCGCTTTGACGACCGTCATGGTCGCGAGTTCGTGCTGGGCCCCACCCACGAGGAGACCGTCACGGCCCTGGTGCGCAATGAGCTGCGTTCCTACAAGCAGCTGCCTGTCAATCTGTACCACATTC
This sequence comes from uncultured Collinsella sp., assembly GCA_959599615.1. GTDB lineage: Bacteria > Actinomycetota > Coriobacteriia > Coriobacteriales > Coriobacteriaceae > Collinsella. The sequence goes on from CAUGKA010000191.1 coordinate 2,769, forward strand.
AGGACAAGTTCCGCGATGAGTTCCGTCCCCGCTTTGGCCTGATGCGCGGCCGCGAGTTCATCATGAAGGACGCCTACAGCTTCTCTGCCACGCAGGAGAGCCTGCAGGAGGAGTATGACAAGATGAAGCAGGCCTACGCCAACATCTGCGAGCGCTGCTACATCAAGGCTCTGCCCGTTGTCGCCGACTCCGGCGAGATCGGCGGCGACACCTCCGTCGAGTACATGGCTCTGGCTGACGCCGGCGAAGCCTCGCTCGTCTACTGCGACGATTGCGGCTTTGCTGCCGATGACGAGGCGGCAAGCACCAAGGTCGTTGTGACCGAGGGCCCCGGCGACGGCACGCTCACCAAGGTCGAGACTCCGGGTATGGGTACCATTGAGGCCGTCGCCAAGTTCTTTGGCTTCCCCGAGAACGGTACGCGCAAGTCTCTGGCACTCATCGACGCCGAGGGCAAGCCCGTCGTGGCCATTGTCCCGGGTGACCACGAGCTCAACGATTGCAAGGCCGAGCATGTCTTTGGCAAGGGCTATCGCATGATGACTGATGAGGAGCTCCAGACCTACGGTCTGCACCAGGGCTTT
>CAUGKA010000192.1 GCA_959599615.1 uncultured Collinsella sp.
ATATAGGCACACAAGGTCAAAGGCGGCAGCATGATCCTCCTGGTCGACAAGATCGAAAAAAGCTTCGGCGCACGTGTCCTCTTTAGCGGCGCGTCCTTCCAGATCAACCCCGGCGAGCGCTTCGCGCTCGTGGGCCCTAACGGCGCCGGCAAAACCACCATGCTCAAAATCATCATGGGCATCGACAGCCCCGACGCCGGCCAGGTCCAGTACGCCAAGGACTGCCAGGTGGGCTACCTAGAGCAGGAAACTAATCTGGAGCACAAGGACACCACCATCCTTGCCGAGGTCATGGCCGCCGCCAAGGAAATCCGCCGCATGGGCGAGCGCGCTAACGAGCTGCAGGCCCAGATCACCGAGCTCTCCGAGCAGGGCAAGGACGTCGACGCGCTCCTGAACGAGTACGGCCAGGTCCAGGACCGCTTTGAGCACCTGGGCGGCTACGAGCTCGAGAGCAACGCCCGCAAAATCCTTTCCGGCCTGGGCTTTAAGGTCACCGACTTTGAGCGCCCATGCTCCGAGTTCTCGGGCGGCTGGCAGATGCGCATCGCGCTCGCCAAGCTCTTCCTGCGCCACCCCGACCTGTTGCTGCTGGACGAGCCCACCAACCACCTGGACCTCGAAAGCGTCCAGTGGCTGCGCGGCTTTATCGCCAACTACGACGGCGCCGTCCTCATCGTCAGCCACGACCGCGCCTTCATGGACGCCTGCGTCGACCACGTCGCCGCCCTCGAGAACCGCCGCGTGACCACCTACACCGGCAACTACAGCAGCTACCTCAAGCAGCGCGAGGACAACCTGGAACAGATGCGCGCCAAGCGCGCCGCCCAGGAGCGCGACATCGCCCACATGCAGGTCTTCGTCGACAAGTTCCGCTACAAGCCCACCAAGGCAGCCCAGGCCCAGGAGCGCATCCGCAAGATCGAGCAGATCAAAAAGGAGCTCGTCATCCTGCCCGAGGGCCACAAGCACATCGACTTTAAGTTCCCCGACCCGCCGCGCTCCGGCGACATGGTCGTGGGCCTGGAGGGCGTCTCCAAGTCCTACGGCAACAAGCACATCTACAGCGACATCGACCTCAAGCTCTACCGCGGCGAGCACGTGGCACTCGTCGGCCCCAACGGCGCCGGCAAGTCCACGCTCATGAAGATTATCGCCGGACTGGAGCCGCCCACCACCGGAACCCGGGACCTGGGCACCAACGTAGGTGTGGCCTACTATGCCCAACACGCGCTTGAAGGTATGACCGAGTCCAACACCGTCCTGCAAGAGATCGACACCGTCACGCCCAAGTGGACCGTGCCGCAGCAGCGCAGTTTGCTTGGCGCCTTCCTGTTTAGCGACAACGACGCAATCGAAAAGCAGGTCCGTGTCCTCTCCGGCGGCGAAAAGGCGCGCCTGGCGCTCGCCAAGATGCTCGTAGCCCCCGAGGCGCTCCTGTGCCTGGACGAGCCCACCAACCACCTGGACATCGACTCGGTGGACATGCTCGAGAACGCCCTGCAAAACTTCCCCGGCACCATCGTGCTGATCAGCCACGACGAACACCTGGTGCGCGCCGTGGCCAACCGCGTGATCGACATCCGCGATGGCAAGGTCACGGTCTATGACGGCGACTACGACTACTACCTCTACAAGCGCGAGGACCTCGCAGCCCGTGCCGCCGCCGAGACGGCAGGGGTGAGTGCGCCGGCCACGGCCAAGTCCACCAAAGCCAGCGCCGCCCAGGCCGACACCCCCGCAGCTGCCCCCAAACCCGCCGAGGGCAAAAAGACCAAGGAGCAAAAGCGCGCCGAGGCTCAGGCCCGTGCCGCGCTCAATAAAAAGCTCAAGGGAGTGCGTAACCAGCTCAAGAAGATCGAGACGGAGCTCGACAAAAAGCGTGCCCGCTATGACGAGCTTATGGAATTGATGGCAAGCGAAGAGCTTTATGCCGATCAAGACAAGTTCAACGCCGCGCTGGGGGAATATAACGGCCTTAAGCAAGAGCTGCCCAAGCTCGAGGACGAATGGCTGGAGCTTTCCACCCAGATCGAAGAGGAGACCGCGCGTGAACTCTCGTAAAGCCACTGCCGTGGCGATGAGCATCATCGCCATCGCGTGCCGCATCTGCGGCATCTTTATGAGCGCGATGACCGTGCTGCTGTGCTTTAGCGGCCTGACCGCCAAGCTGCAGATTGTGGGCTTTGTCGTCGAGCTTTCGCGTGCACTGCCGAGTGCCATCGCGGGCTACGGCGTCATCACATCGCCTTTTGGCGGTGTGTTCCGCCTGGATTACGCCATCGTGGCCGTCATCCTGTTTGCTGCCGACTACCTGCTCACGCGCGCCTCGCGCCGCGTCCGCTAGGGGAGTGCCATGTCCAGCAGCTACTTAATGAACCTGCTCGCGAGCGCCGTCGCCGTCATCGTTGGCATCGTCATCCACGAAAGCGCGCACGCAGCCGCGGCCTGGGCGCTCGGCGACAAGACGGCCCGTTCGCGCGGGCGCGTCTCGCTCAACCCGCTCAACCACATCGACCCATTTGGCACCGTCCTCCTGCCGCTGCTCATGCTCGCGGCCGGCGGCCCGGTGTTCGCCTTCGCCAAGCCCGTGCCTGTCTACCTTAACAACCTCAAGCACCCCAAGCGCGACGAGGTCCTGGTGAGCGCGGCCGGCCCCGCATCGAACATCGCGCTCGCGTGCCTCGCTGCCGCCCTCATGCACGCGGCATATGGCAGCCTCTATACCGGCATGTCCTTTGCCGTGGCGTCGCAAATCATGAACTTCGGCGCCACCTTTATCGTGGTCAACCTGTCACTCGCGTTCTTTAACCTCATCCCGATCCCGCCGCTCGACGGCTCGTCGATCATCGTCCCATTCCTCAAAGGCAAGGCGCTCGCCAACTACTACCACCTGCAGCAATACGCCATGCCGATCCTTATCATTGTGCTGTATCTGCTGCCCATGTGGACTGGCATCGACGTGATCGGCTGCTATTTCGACGTTACCGTGTATCCGCTGGCCGAGTGGCTGCTCAACTTCGCAATCGCCGGCATCTAAGGTAAACTTACAGGTCGACCGCGCAAAACGGTCGCAACATGCACCCAAACCGCGCCGCGAAGGCGCCGTCAAAGGAGGTCGAAGATGTCGTATCGCGTGTCGACGCAGGTCTACAGCGGACCGTTCGACCTGTTGCTGCAGCTGGTAACCCGCCAAAAAGTAGATATCGGCGCCATCTCCATCAGCGAGGTGGCCGAGCAATACCTGGCCGAAGCCGAGCGCATCGAGGCGCTGGACCTAGACGTGGCGAGCGACTTTCTGCTGGTCGCAGCTACCCTTCTGGACATCAAGGCCGCCTCGCTG
>CAUGKA010000193.1 GCA_959599615.1 uncultured Collinsella sp.
GATGCCGACGGCAATCCCGCTCCGCTGCAGATCGTCTGCGGCGCGCAGAACTTCGAGGCCGGCGACCACATCGTCACGGCCATGATCGGCGCTGTCCTGCCCGGCGACGTCAAGATCAAGAAGAGCAAGCTCCGCGGCGTCGTGTCCATGGGCATGAACTGCTCTGCGCGCGAGCTCGGCCTGGGTGGCGACCACTCCGGCATCATGATTCTGCCCGAGGACACGCCCTGCGGTATGCCGTTTGCCGAGTACGTGGGCTCGAGTGATACTGTGCTCGACTGCGAGATCACGCCCAACCGTCCCGATTGCCTGTCCATGATCGGCATGGCCCGCGAGACCGGTGCCATTTTCGACCGCGATTTCCACGTGGAGCTGCCCGCCATCAAGGCGGAGACTGGCCGCGCGACCGACGACGAGCTTTCCGTCGAGATTGCCGACGAGGGCCTGTGCGACCGCTATGTCGCCCGCATCGTGCGCAACGTGAAGGTCGGCCCGTCGCCCGACTGGATGGTCAAGCGCCTTAACGCCCTGGGCGTGCGTCCGCACAACAACATCGTCGACATCACCAACTACGTGATGATGCTCACCGGTCAGCCGCTGCACGCCTTTGACCTGGACACCTTTGCCGAGCGCGATGGCCACCGTCGCGTGGTGGTTCGCGCCGCCCAGCAGGATGAGAAATTCACGACGCTCGATGGCGAAGAGCGCGTGCTCGACGCCGGCATGGGCCTTATCACCGACGGCGAGCGCCCCGTGGCGTTGGCCGGCGTTATGGGCGGCATGGATTCCGAGATCGAGGACGACACCGTCGACGTGATGGTCGAGAGCGCTTGCTTCAACGCCGGTCGCACCTCGCACACCAGCCGCGATCTGTCGCTGATCTCCGACGCCTCCATTCGCTTTGAGCGCCAGGTTGACGAGACTGGCTGCGTGGATGTCGCCAACGTTACCTGCGCGCTCATCGAGGAGATCGCCGGCGGCGAGGTTGCTCCCGGCTATGTCGATGTTTTCCCCGCGCCCAAGACCATCGACAGCATCAAGCTGCGCCTGGCCCGCGTGCATGCCATCTGCGGTGCCGACATCGAGCCCGATTTTATCGAGCGTTCGCTTACCCGTCTGGGCTGCACCGTCGAGCGCGACGGCGAGGACTTTATGGTTACCCCGCCGAGCTTCCGTCCCGACCTGCCGCGCGAGATTGACCTGATCGAGGAGGTCCTGCGCCTATGGGGCATGGGCCGTGTGACGGCGACCATCCCGGCTGCCAAGAACCACATCGGCGGCCTGACCCGCGAGCAGAAGCTCACCCGCAAGGTCGGCGAGATCCTGCGCGCCTGCGGCCTCAACGAGACCACGACCTTTGGCTTTGCCGCCCCGGGCGACCTGGAGAAGATCGGCATGCCCACCGAGGGTCGCGGCTGCCCCGTGGTGCTCATGAACCCGCTGGTGGCCGAGCAGACCGAGATGCGTCGTTCGCTGCTGCCGGGCCTGCTGCAGTCCGTGGCCTACAACGAGGCGCACGGTACGCCCAACGTGCACCTGTACGAGGTCGGCAGCCTGTTCCACGGTCGCGAGAACGCCAGCCTGCCCAAGGAGACCAAGTCCGTCGCGGGTGTGCTCTCGGGCCAGTGGAGCGAGCAGTCTTGGAACATGAAGTACCGTAAACTGCGTTTCTTCTTTGGCAAGGGTATCGTCGAGGAGCTGCTCGCCCAGCTGCGCATCGAGAAGGTTCGCTTCCGTCCCGTCGAGGGCGAGGGCTATGCCTTTTTGCAGCCGGGTCGTGCGGCCGAGGTTCTGTCCGGCGGCACCGTGCTGGGTTGGGTCGGCGAGATCCACCCCGAGGCGCGCGAGGCCTGCGGCATCGACGAGGTTGTCGTTGCCTTTGAGCTTGACCTGGACAAGCTGATCAAGGGCGCCCGCAACCAGGAGAACTACCGCGAGTTCTCGCAGTACCCGGCCGTTGAGCACGACCTTGCCATTGTGGTCGACAATGCCGTGACCTGCGAGGATCTTGAGCGCCGTATTACCAGCGCCGGCGGCAGGCTGCTCGAGGGCGTGCGCCTGTTCGATGTCTACCGCGATCCGGTTCGTATCGGCAAGGGCAAGAAGTCCATGGCCTTTGCGCTCACGTATCGCTCGGACGACCACACGCTTACTAGCGAAGAGGTCGAGAAGGCGCACCAGAAGATCGTCACCAAGGTGTGCAAGGGCGTAAACGGCGAAGTCCGCTCGTAATCTTTGCTGTTCGGAACCCGCCCCCTGCGGGGTTTTCACGGCAACGTCCTCGCCACTTCGCGGCTGCGGGATGTTGCCTTAGAAAACCCCTCTCGGGGGCGGGTTCCTGCGTTAACCTTGTTGCGAGCGGATCGCACCTTCTTCCGGGTGACCGGAAAGTTGGGAGTGCATGGGCCCTTTATTGGGCGGTGCGTGGACCTGGGCTAATAACGTACGTATTGCAAGGGCGTGCTGCGTTGTGGGCGGTGCGCCTTTTTGTTAGTATGCAGAGTCGGTGTTACGGATTGTTGGAAACGTAACACACAACGTTCTGATTGAGAGGGCTCATGCATATTCCCGATAATTATCTGTCCCCGCAGACCGATGCCGTTATGGCGGTGGCGATGGTGCCCGTATGGGTTCACTGCATCAAAAAGGTGCGCGCCACGCTCGATCGCGAGCATATGGCGTTCCTGGGCATCTGCGCCGCATTCTCCTTCTTGCTCATGATGTTCAACGTTCCGCTGCCCGGCGGTACCACTGGTCACGCCGTCGGCGGCGCACTCATCGCGCTGCTGCTGGGCCCCGAGGCCGCGGCTATCGCTGTCTCGGTCGCTCTGGCGCTGCAGGCGCTGCTGTTTGGCGACGGCGGCGTTCTGTCGTTTGGCGCCAACTGCTTTAACATGGCCTTTGTGCTGCCGTTTGTCGCTGCTATCGTGTTCCGTGCGCTCAACAGCCGTCTGCACGACAAGAGCTGGGGCACCTCGGTTTCTGCCATCGTGAGCGGTTGGGTCGGCCTGTGCCTGGCGGCCCTGTGCGCGGCGGTCGAGTTTGGTATTCAGCCCATGCTCTTTACTAACGCTTCGGGCGCGCCGCTGTACTGCCCCTTCCCGCTGTCCATTGCCATTCCGGCCATGATGATTCCGCACATGTTGGTTGCCGGCGTGGTCGAGGGCGTGGCGACTGCCGCGATCTACGGCTTTATCAAGAAGACGGCGCCGAGCGTTATCGTCGGGCCCGAGGCCGTCGATGGCCAGCTTGCTGCCGAGGGCACAACCGCCAAGAAGACCTCGCTGGTCCCCACGCTCATCCTGGTCGCCGTGCTTGTCGTGGCTACGCCG
>CAUGKA010000194.1 GCA_959599615.1 uncultured Collinsella sp.
CCTGTGTGCGGCGTAGGCCGCTTATTAGCCCGTCCAAGAATTGGGGCGCAGTTCATTGCGCGGCGGGGCCTTTTGCGTCCTGCGGAATGCGCCCGGAGGGAAGCCCGGGACCGCCTGCGTTCTTTTCTCAGATGCCGGGGTGCCGGAAAGGCGGGATGTGAGGGGCGCATTGTTGGATGGCGCCTTGTATCTGCTTATCGTGGCGGGCGCAGTTCTGAAGAGCTCGATGGGCCATCTCGCTAGGTAAAAAGATGGTTCGCGGTGGTATTGTTGCTGTGGGTTTAATTCGATATGAAAGGGTGACTTTGGTGTCCCAGATGGATTCTACGCTCTCCTATATTACTGACCAGTTGAAGGCGCTTACCTCGATTGCTTCGCCTACGGGCTATACCCGTGCGGCGACTGATTATCTGATGGAAACGTTGCGCGAGATGGGGTTTGGGCCCGAGCGTTCCAATAAGGGCAACGTGTTGGTTGAGCTTGGCGGCGAGGGCGAACCGCTCGTACTGGCGAGCCATGTCGATACCCTGGGCGCCATGGTGCGCTCCATCAAGGACAATGGTCGCCTGCGTCCCACGACGCTCGGCGGGCATCAGTGGTCTACGGCCGATGGCGAGAACTGCACCGTTTACACGCGCGATGGCAATGTCTACACGGGTGTGGTTCTCAACACCGAGCCTTCGGCGCATGTGGCCGATGAACCGGTCAAGACCATCGAGAAGAACATGGAGATCTTGCTCGATGAGAACGTCGACAGCAAGGACGATGTGCTCGAGCTGGGTATTCAGACGGGCGATATCATCGCTATGGATCCGCGTACCACGGTGACGGAGAGCGGCTACATCAAGAGTCGCTTCCTTGACGACAAGCTGTCCGCGTCGATTCTTCTGGGCCTGGCGCGTGCCGTCGCCGCTGGCGAGGTGACACTCTCGCGCAAGGTATCGCTGCTCTTTACCGTGTACGAAGAGGTCGGCCACGGCGGCGCCTTCGTGCCGGCCGACACGCGCGAGATGATCAGCGTGGACATGGGTTGCGTGGGCGACGACCTTGGCTGCACCGAGCGCATGGTTTCGATTTGCGCCAAGGATTCGGGCGGTCCGTACAACTACGGCCTGGTAACCACGCTGTCTAATATCGCGCGCGAGCTGGAGCTCGATTACGCCATCGACGTGTACCCGCACTACGGTTCGGACGTCGAGGCCACGCTTTCGGCCGGTTACGACATTCGCCATGGTCTGATCGGCCCCGGCGTGTACGCGAGCCACAACTACGAGCGCAGCCACATCGACGGTGTGCGTAACACCTTTGAGCTGGTCCGCGCCTACGTGCAGCGCTAAGGAAGCAGTTTGCGACTCGGCTGACCAATCGCTAAGGCCCGATTTCTCGGGCCTTTTTTCGCTTTAGGTCGTTTAGTATTATGATGTAAGTAATCTATTAACTAAACACGTAAATTACTTAACGAGGTGATGCGGTGTATGGATACGTCTGAGTACTTATCTATGGGTGATGCCGCCCGCCTGTTGGGCGTTACGAAAGCCCGCATATCGCAACTTGCCGCATCGGGGACGCTTGTGTGCGATATTGTGGGCGGCCGGAAGATGGTCGAGTACAATTCTGCGACCGTCTACCAAAAGGTCCGCAAGCGAGGACGCCGTCCTGCGGCCGATGTGGGACGCAAGTTTACGCTGATGTCGGCCGACCATGAGGTCGCGCATGTCTCATTTGATCCGACGCGTGAGTTTCCCTTCGAAATCGCCGAGGTCCTCGATGCGCAACGAATGCCGTTTGGCACATGCTCGAGCTCTTCTCCTACGGTGAATAAACGGGAGCTCAACGTGTGGTGGAGCCATCGGTCGGTGCCTGACGTTCGCCCTGGACTCGTCTCGCGCTATCGTGAACTGGGAATTGCCAGTGGCATCGAGGTTCCGGTTCGGTGCCTGGGCTTATCGCTTTCGGATTGTTATTGGCTGCGGCCGGCCGATTGCGCCGAACTCAAATGGCAAAGCATCAATTACTTTGAGAACGAATTTGAGCGATCGGCGCCCGAAGAGCGTTCGGGTTGGCTGGAAGGCATCGGTCTAAATAATCCGGATAACACGTCCGAGGGCGAGCTCCCTAAATCGTGGATGATCCGAAACGGCATTCGCGTTTTGGCTAAAGGGTGCGGGATGGACGACCAACGGCCCTTTAACGAGGCAGTTGCAACGGCTCTGCATCGTCGCTTGCTTTCCAAGGGGGAGTTTGTTCCTTACACGGTTGAGCGCATGTTCGATGGCCCTGTGTGTCTGTGCGACGACTTTCTTGACGGCCGCGAGGAATATGTTCCGGCTGTTTACGTTAAGGGCGCATTTGGTAGCCAGCGGGGAAACTCGACATACGATCGATACTGTTGCTACCTCGGCAAGCATGGTGTCGATGAGGCCGCTGTGAGAAGGTCTATGTCGCAGATGATTGTCTGCGATGCCCTTTTGGCCAACAGCGACCGCCATTGGCGAAACTTCGGCATCATCCGCAATGTCGACACCCTGGAGATAAAACCTGCTCCGCTGTTCGATAGCGGCAACTGCCTGTGGTACAACGTACCAACTGCCGTGCTCGCAGCTGGGGAGTTTGGGTTTTCCGCTAAGCCGTTTGGGCCCGACCCTTCCGTCCAGCTGGCGCTTGCGGATTTGCTCGATTGGTTCGATTCATCGCGGCTCAACGGATTTGTTGATGAAGCGATCGAGATTCTTTCGCAGAGCGAGTGGGCGACGGCGGAGGGTCGACTCGAGGCCATTCACCGCGGCCTTGAGCGTCGCGCAATCGAGGTTGGTGCCGCTGTTGAGGTACTTCGACACGTGCAGCGATAAACCCGCGGCTACTTAAGCGCGCCGGTCACGGTGCCGCCGCCCAGGACGATGTCGCCCCGATAGACGACGACGGCCTGTCCGGGGGCGATGGCGCGCTGCGGCTCGTCAAAGGTCAGCAACATTTGCCCGTCTTCGCCGCGCGTAAGGGTCGCTGCTTGGTCTTTCTGTCGGTAGCGGTACTTGGCGCCCACGCGAATGCCGCCGGCATCGAGCTCGGCCTCCATGCACTCTGCCGGCGCGCTCCAGATCCACTCATTGGCAGTTAGCGCCGCCGCGGTTAGGTCCTCGGCTTCGCCCAGATGCACAATGTTGTTGGCGGCGTCGACGCCCGTTACGTACACGGGATGCGCCATCGCGACGCCCAGGCCCTTGCGCTGGCCGATGGTATAGCGCAACGTGCCGTTGTGGCGTCCGACCACGCTGCCGTCGCGCCATACGATATCGCCCGGTGTAGCGGGATGTCCGCACCGACGCTCGATAT
>CAUGKA010000195.1 GCA_959599615.1 uncultured Collinsella sp.
TGCGTTTGGGGTTGTACTTTGCCGATCTTCCTTCTCTTACACGCTAAAACTCAAACTTCATATGCTCGATCTACTTAAAACCGCAACGGCGGTCTTTTATCAACTTATATGTCGGAACGCGTCTTTGCAAGTACTTTTCTGCGTTTGTTTCAAATGGGGTGGTTTTGCAACCGTCACGCGCCACGCTATGCGAACGTGCCCCGGCTCGGATAAGATGGTGCGATCGAGTTCTACCGCGCTCACCGCAAGTAGTCTTTGTTGCTGAGATAGGTCATGGCCGAAAGGGGCCCGTATCCGTTGGGATACGGGCCCCTTTGCTATTTGAATGGGCATGAGGGTGTATTGAGGGGGGTGCCTGGCCGTCGGCATCCGCATGCGGCGCCATTCGCTTTCCGTAAATATACTTCTACGGCTAATTTCATACCACTTGCCGAAATACGGACGCTGTCCTTGCGTATCGGGCGTACATTGAACATGGTTTTTCGCGTGAAACCACAAATCGGTTGTCGGTCCTGAACAAGGAGGCCCAACATGACGCTTGCCAAACCCATCAATAAATACATCGACTATATCGACGCTCCCGAGGACACATTTGAGCAGTATGTCGAGAAGGCGCTAAAGTACAACTTCCGTTGTGTATTTGCGAACCTGCAGGAGTACGAGACGGGTCGCGCAATGCTCGAGGGCTCTGACATCATCCTTGCCGGCGCTATCGACTTTCCCCAGGGCACTATGACGCTTGAGGAGAAGCTTGCGAGGTTTGAGGAATACGCTGCGTGCGGCTTTACCGAGATTGACTACGTTTTGAATCAGGAGTCGGTCGAGAACCGCGATTTTGATGCCATCGAGCGCGAGATGACTGCCATTGCTGATTTTTGTCGCGCGCATGGCATCACTGACAAGGTGATCGTCGAGATGTGCAAGCTGGACGGCGACGATGCCGCCAAGCGTCGCGTCTGTGAGATTGCGTTGGAGGCTAAGCCGGGATTCCTTAAGACATCGACCGGCAGAAGCTTTGGCGGTGCTAAGCTCGAGGACGTGCGGCTGATGCACGAAGTGCTCGGCGATGCCGTGGCAATCAAGGCTGCGGGCGGTATCCATAATTACGAAGAGGCTTGCGCATTCATCGAGGCCGGCGCCAGCGCGTTGGGTGCATCGGCGGGCATCGCGATCGTCGAGGGAGCACCGACGGATGAGCGTCGCTAGCAGACGTATTTGACCTGAGCGATATAGCTTCACGACCACGCGCCGTTCATGTTCGGGATAATATGACTTTTTATCCGTTGCAGACAGAGCCGCAGTAGGTGTTCTGTATGATGGCTCAGACAAGATTGTTCAATGACAGGGAGGCATATATGGCAATCAAAGCCATTGCAATGGATATCGACGGTACGCTCACCAACGACCAAAAGGTCATCAGCCCGCGTACGCGCGAGAAGCTGCTCGCGGCGCAGGAGTCGGGTATTAAGCTCATCTTGGCTTCGGGTCGTCCCGCCTGGGGTCTTCACGCCTTGGCGCAGGAGCTCGACCTTCAAAACCATGACGGTCTGTTAGTTGCCTTTAATGGCGCGCATGTGGTCGACGCTCAGACCGATGAGGTCCTTTTTGACCAAGCCATGCCGGCTGACGAGCTGCACCGTCTGATTGATCATCTGCGCAATTTTGACGTGATCCCTATGATTTCGCTCGGTCGCGATTTGCACGTCGAGGACTCGTACCATTGCATGATCACGCTGCCTGACGGCTCTCAGAAAAACATCGTCAAGTATGAGCGCGATGCGTGCGATCTTAAGATCCGCGAGGTGGAAAGCCTGCATGAGGTCGTTGATGCTTATCCCGTGGACAAGCTGCTGACGGCGGGCGATCCGACCTACCTGCAGGCGCATTACGCGGAAATGTATGCGCCCTTTACCCAGACGCTTTCGGGCATGTTTACGGCTGACTGGTACTTTGAGTACACGGCGCCCTGCATCGATAAGGCTCGTGCGCTCGAGGGTGCCCTGCCCAAGCTCGGTATCGATGCCAGCGAGGTCGTCTCGTTTGGCGACGGCCAGAACGACAAGTCCATGATTGAGTGGGCCGGCACCGGTGTTGCCATGGGTAACGCCGTCGATGAGGTTAAGGCTGTAGCCCAGATGGTGACCGCCGATAACAACGAAGATGGCATTGCGGTGGCGCTGGATAAGCTGCTGGGTTAGAATCGCCGATTAATGCATGGCTCGGGCGCCTGTTCGCGGGCGTCCTTTTGTTAGGGAGGGTGCCGTGTCCGCATTTCCGTTCGACGCCGTTATCTTTGACATGGACGGCGTCATTGTCGATACCGAGTATTACTACTTGGGCGAGACTGCCGCGTTTGCCAAGGAGCTTGGGCTTAACCTGACTCAAGAGGAGTTGAATGGGCAGGTTGGTACCTCGCATCAGTTCTTCCTGCATATGCTGATCGATTGGTTTGAGCGTGCCGGTAAGGGACATTTCACTGGCGAGGAAGCGTTGGCCCGTTGGGACGAGTGGGCGCATAAGCGTCCGCGCGACTATCAGGCTTTGATTAACCCAGGCGCCGTGGATACGATTCGAGAGCTGCCGCGCCGTGGCGTTCGCGTGGCGCTTGCCAGCTCGTCGCCCATGGATAGTATCGAGGAAGTGCTCAATGCGTGCGGGCTGTCGGATGCCTTTGAGTATGTGGTGAGCGGCGAGCAGTTTAAGGAGAGCAAGCCCGAGCCCGACATTTACCTGCATGCGCTGGACTTGCTGGGGCTGCCCGCGAATCGCTGCTGCTGTGTTGAGGATTCGGTGCCCGGCATCACTGCCGGCAAGCGAGCCGGCCTGACGGTTATTGCCAAGCGCGAGGAACGCTTTGGCTTTAGCCAAGATGCCGCGGACAAGATTATCGATCAACTGCCGGAGCTGCTCACGCTTTCTTAGGAGCGTGGTAGTTGCGCGTTTTTCGGGTCTGATGAGTAAATGCCCGACATTTTGGTGCGACACCTAGCATACTTTATGCTAATGCGGGCTCAAGGGCTTGTTGAATGCCCTTGAGCCCGCTTTAGACGTAATTGTGCTGGGAGAGGGTATATGCCACCGACTGAAGGGCTAACTGACGGTAAAGCAGCGATACCGCTGTACCAACAGGTTATCGATATCATTAAAAACGAAATCAACTCCGGTGCCTACAAGGCAGGTGCGCGGATACCCAACGAATTCGAATTGGCTGAGAGCTATAAAGTTGGCCGCGTTACCGTGCGACGCGCTATTGAGGAGCTCGTCCAGCAGGGCTATCTAACGAAGCGACAGGGGA
>CAUGKA010000196.1 GCA_959599615.1 uncultured Collinsella sp.
CTTATCATCCCGCTCATCGTTGCCGGCGTGCCCATCATCGACACGTTTAGCGCCATCGTGCGCCGCAAGCGCGCCCACATTAGCATCGGACAGGCCGACAAGGGCCACATCCACCACCGCCTGATCCAAGAGGGCTACAACCAAAAGCAGGCAGTGCTCCTCATCTACGCCTGGTGCATCATGCTTTCGGCCGGCGCCGCCGCGATTAACCAGGTCGAGGTGCCCATGCGCGTGCTCATCTTTACCGTACTCGCCATTGGCTCGGCGGCCTTTGCCAAGCACCTGCACCTGTTTGAGCCCGTGCTGCGCCACCATTACAACAAGCGCACGCACGAGGACGAGCTCGTCACCCCCGACGATCCCGCCTTTAAGCAGGAGGAGCAGGCGGCAGAAGAACGCAAGGAGGAGCGCCACCACAGGCGCTAGGGTAAGCTGCCGAGGATGCGTCCAGACGCCGCCGGCCAAACGTGCAGCCACGCCGCGCCCATCGCACAAGCCGCCGCTCTCCCGTCCCTCGCCTACTTACGACCCGCCCCTCCAATAAACGCGTTATCATCTTGACCCATGAACATACGTTAGGAGCAATCATGCCAAACGAGAACAGCTACGAAGTCGCGCTGCAAAAGAGCAACGCCATTCGCGAGGGCCTGGCCAAAACGCCCGAGAAGTTCACCATGCTCACCGGCGACCGCCCCACCGGCCGTCTGCACCTGGGTCACTACTTCGGCACCCTCAAGGGCCGTGTTGAGCTGCAGAACATGGGCGCCAAGACCAACGTGCTCATCGCCGACTACCAAGTCATCACTGACCGCGATACGACCGAGCACATCCAGGACAACGTGTACAACATGGTCATGGACTACCTTGCCTGCGGCATCGACCCCGACAAGACCATGATCTACGCGCACTCCGCCGTACCCGCCGCAAACCAGCTCATGCTGCCGTTCCTGTCGCTGGTCTCCGAGGCCGAGCTGGCGCGCAACCCCACGGTCAAGGCCGAGATGGAGGCCTCGGGCCACGAGCTCACCGGCCTTCTGCTCACCTACCCGGTGCACCAGGCCTGCGACATCCTGTTCTGCAAGGGCAATGTGGTGCCCGTCGGTCGCGACCAGCTGCCGCACATCGAGCTCACCCGCACCATCGCCCGCCGCTTTAACAACCGTTACGGCAAGGTGTTCCCCGAGGTCGACGCGCTGCTGTCCGAGACCCCGCTGCTGCCCGGCCTGGACGGGCGCAAGATGAGCAAGAGCTACGGCAACGCCATCAACATCTCGATGACCGCCGAGGAGACGGCCAAGCGCATCAAGAAGAGCCAGACCGACTCCGAGCGCATGATCACGTTCGATCCCGAGAATCGCCCCGGCGTGTCCGGCCTGCTTTCAACCGCCGCCATCTGCACCGGCCGTTCCGAAGTCGAGATTGCCGAGGAGATTGGCATGGGCGGCTCCGGCCAGCTCAAGAAGTACGTGACCGAGGCCGTCAACGAGTACTTCGCGCCGATCCGCGAGCGTCGTCAGCGCTATGAGAACGATCTGGACTATGTGAAGGACGTGCTGCACGAGGGCAACCGTCGCGCCAACGAGATTGCCGAGCAGACCCTGGCCGAGGTTCAGGACGCCATGGGCATGGTGTACTAGCCGAGAACAATAAACAGCAGTCAAACAAAACCGCCGCGATGAGTACAATCCTCATTGCGGCGGTTTTGTTTTCTTCAGAGGTCGGTCGCCGAGGTATTCAGCCGCTCGGCAGAACCCCTAAGTCGCAAGCACCCTAAGACTATATTCTGTTAAGCAATGACGCCCTGTTGTTTTAACATGCGGCAGCGTTTTACAGCAGAGCCGACCGACTGGAAGGAGCCCCATGAGCTCAGTTGCGTTTTGTACATGCAACGACCGGAAATGCCCGTTTAACCCTGTCAACCACGACAAGGGCTGCACGCCTTGTATCGCCAAGAATCTGCACGAGCACGAGATTCCAACGTGCCTGTTCAACGCGATTTCCCCCGATCGGCTTGAGGCCGATAAAGACGAGTGGTCGTGGCAAGCGTTCGCGCGGCATGTAGAGGCGTATCTGGGAAGCAACAGCCCAAGAATCCCCGTGGGCGAAGAGACGCCGCAGGGGCTTACAAAGATCGGTTGCTGCAAGCGGGACTAACAATCAAAGTTTGTGCCGCCCTAAGGCCAAACGTCGGCACCTCATTTTGGGATAACGGACCTGATGTTTTGTCCCATGATTACGGGAAAGCGCCCGCCGGCCATGGCAGCCGACGGGCGCTTTCCCGAAGTACACCGTTGAATCGCACAGAGGGGAGGAATGCGAATCAAACTCAACAGGGCAGGCTTTTTCATCGCCTATTGCCTGCTCCGTTGCTGAATACAATATAGTTCACCGTGGTTTACTTTGTAGCGTCAATATGTTCACCCATAGCTTCTCCATAAGTTAGCTCAGGTAAACTAGAACCACCACAAAGGGGACAGGCACCTTTGTGGTGGTTTTAACCACGGCAGAGCCGCTAGAGCCCTGCAGGCCAGCGACAGGCGGCCAAGTCGACGTGCATGTCGTCCTTAAACGCCACACCCTCCCCTAGCAAAAGCTCACGTTGAGCATCGGGACCGCCAAAAGCAAAACCATCGCATATGCGGCCATCGGCAAACACCACGCGGTGACAGGGAATCTCGCCGGGGCGCGGATTGCTGTGCAGGGCATACCCCACGTACCGCGCACTTCGTGGACGACCGGCAAGCAGCGCCACCTGACCGTAGGTGGCGACCATCCCCTCGGGAATCTGCTCGACCACCTCGTACACCCGATCAAAAAAGCCCTCAGACGCCATTGCTCGCTCCCTTCCACCCGGAATAGCATAAACCACCACAAAGGTGCCCGCCCTTTGTGGTGGTTTTGGCAGGTGGGCTAGTTAACGGGCTGGAAGAAGGCTACGGCTACGGCGCCGGGGCCTACATGGGTGCCGATGGTGGCGCCGATGGTGTGAACGGGCAGTTCGCCCTCGGTGTGGCCAGCCCACAGTGCCGCGCTGTCCTCGATATACTTCTTGAGCACCGCATCCGAAAGGCCCGTATAGCCGAGCGCCAGCGGCATGGAAAAGTCGATGCCGCCCGCTTTTTCGACCTTTTGGTTCAGCAGGTTGCGGCCGTTCTTGGAACCACGCGCCTTGCCCAGCTGCACGATCAGACCGTCCTCGGCAGCCACCACGGGCTTT
>CAUGKA010000197.1 GCA_959599615.1 uncultured Collinsella sp.
CATGGCCAATCGCGTGCTGCGCCTGCGCGACGGGCGCATCGTCGAGGACGAGCTCAGCGAGTCGCCCGTCGCGGCCGCCGAGCTCGATTGGTAGGCGGCGCCATGACACCTCTCGCAAAACGTCTCCCGCGCGAGCTGCGCCGCAATATCGGCAAGTACCTGGGCATCTTTTTGCTTATGTGCGGAAGCATCGCCCTCACGTCGGGCTTTTTGCTCGCGGCGCATTCCATCGGCTGCCTCATTGACGACATGCGCGATGCATACACGATCGAGGACGGCCGTGTGACTACCTCCTTCGAGGCCACCAAAGATCAGCTCAAGGCTGCCGAAGACGCGGCTGAGGACGTCGGCGGCGTTACGTTCTACAAGAACTTCTCTATCGACGCCATCATCAAAAAGACTGCCGGCGACGACGGCACCAAGCGGACCCTGCGCACCTATGCGCACCGCGCTAAGGTGGACATTGCGTCCTACTGTGAGGGCAAGGAACCCAAGGCGGACGACGAGGTGGCCATCGACCGCGTCTTTGCCACCAATAACGACCTCGCCATCGGCGATAAGGTCGAGCTTGAGGGCCGCACCTACACCATCTGCGGCATCATGACCCAGCCCGATAGCCAGGCGTTGTTCCTCGACAATTCGGACTTTACGGTGAACACCATCACGTACGGCGTGGCCGAGGTCACCGACGCCGGCTTTGCCGCGCTCGAGGATGCCGGTGGCGCGCCTGCCTACACCTACTCCTTCACCTTTGCCGATCGCGACCTCCCCACCGCGGATCGCATTGATGCCGAGCAGGATATGGTCGAGGCGCTGACCGACGCCGATGCGCGCGTCGACGATCTTGTCGATGCCGATTCCAACCAGGGCATTGGCTATGCGCGCGACGACGTGGACGGCGACTCCATGATGTGGATGACGTTGCTCGACATCATCATCGTGATCATGGCATTTGTCTTTGTGGTGCTCACCGACGCCACCATCGAGGAGGAGAGCGCCATCATCGGCACGCTGCTCGCCAGCGGCTATCGCCGCCGCGAGATTGTGCTGCACTACCTCGCGCTTCCCGCCATCGTGGGCGTGCTCGCGGCGCTTTTGGGTACCGCGCTCGGCGTTGCGTTCTTTACCGAGCCCATGCGCGGTCTCTACTACGGCTCGTACAGCCTGCCGCCCTTCCAGGTGTACTGGAGCTGGGAGATCTTTGTGAAGTGCGCCGTGGTTCCCGCCGCCGCGCTCATCCTCATCACGCTGGTGGGCCTGCTTCGCAAGATGGGCAAGACGCCGTTGCAGTTCCTTCGTCACGAGGCGAGCGGCAAATCGGGCACCAAGCGCGGCCTGCAGCTGCCGGAGCGCATGGGCTTTGTCTCGCGCTTCCGCCTGCGCGTCTTCCTGCGCAACCTGGGCAACTTCGCCACGCTCTTCGTGGGCATCGCGTTTGGGTCGCTGCTTTTGCTCTTTGGTCTGGCGATCCTGCCCACGATGACGCACTATGCGGACAACCTCGAGACGAGCCTGGTCGCCGAGCATCAGTACACACTCAAGGCTCCGCTAGAGCTTGAGGGTACTGCCGAGGAGCGCGAGCAGTGGTCGGCACTCGAGCGCTTGCAGTCGGTTGACGGCGCGCTGCTTTCTGCCGCCCAGGATGCCGATGACGAGCTTGACGGCGCGGCCGATGCGGCGCAGACGGCAGCCGATGCCGCGACCGCATCTCCGTCTGCCGAGAGCCTGACCGCAGCGCAGGATGCGCTTGCCAAGGTCCAGGACAAGAAGGATGAGCTCTACGCGCGCCTTGACGATCTTGCCGACGCCCTCGGCTGCAACCGCGATGAGGCCATCGATCTGATCGACAAGGCCTCTAAGATCGACACTGACAACGACGATATCCACCCGGTCAATACGACCGACAACGGCGCGGGCGCAATCGCGCAGGCCGAGAAATATGCCGTTTACCAGCTGCAATACGACCGCGGCGATGGTAATGGCGAGGAGACGATTTCCGTCTACGGCATTTCATCTCATTCGCGCTATTGGAAAGACCTCAACGTCGGCGACGGGCGCGTCGTCTTTGGCGGCGGTCTGCTCGATAAGTTTGGCTGGAGCGAGGGCCAGAAGGTCGAGCTTCGCGACAAGTACGAGGCTCGGGATTATTCTCTTAAGTACGCGGGCAAGGACTGTGCCTGGGGCTCCAAGTCGGACATGAATATCTATATGAGTATCGATGACTTTAACGAGCTGTTCGACAACGATGCCGCCTACTTTAACGGCTATGTGAGCGACGAGAAGCTCGACCTCGACGCGCGCTACTTTGCCGGCGACACCACGCCCGACGACATGCGCGCCGTGGGCGACCAGTTCATCGGCATGATGAGCAAAATGATCGGCATGATGGTCGGGCTCGCGGTGTTTATCTTCCTGCTGTTTATGTACCTGCTGACCAAGGCGGTGATCGACCACAGCGCCCGTTCGATTAGCTATATGAAAGTCTTTGGCTATCGAGATAGCGAGATCTCGCATCTGTACATCCGCTCGATCACGCTGTGCGTGGCGGCGTCGCTCGTGCTGAGCCTGCCGGTCATTATTGGCTCGCTCACGGCCATCTTCCGCTCGATGCTGCTCGCCTACAACGGCAATATCGAGATCTACGTGCCCGCTTGGTCCATGGCTGCATGCGTCGGCATTGGCTTTGCGACCTACCTGGTCGTGGCGCTGCTACACACGCGCTCTATCAAGCGCGTCGGTCTGGCCGAAGCCCTCAAGGTGCAGGAGTAGTCATTGGGGACGTTCTTAAACGACTAGTCGTTGGGGACAGTCTTTGCCGGATCGCCGGCTCGCTGGCCGGGCGGCAAGCACTCATTTAAGTCTGTCCCCAATGAGTGCCTAGCGACTCGGCGTTGCGCTTGACTTCAACCCCACTTCAACGGGTACCATCCTCTATGTCTGTAACGCCATATAGACCGAGGGGATATAACTATGACCGCAACTGCACCCGCAGCACCCGCTAAGGTGTACTTCACCAACCTGCGCACGCATGCTCGCGAGAGCCAGCTCGACAAGCTCAAGCGCCTCATTCGTCGCGCCGGTATCGAGCAGATCGACTTCGAGAATAAGTTCGTCGCCATCAAGATCCACTTTGGCGAGCTGGGCAACCTGAGCTTTTTGCGCCCCAACTACGCCCG
>CAUGKA010000198.1 GCA_959599615.1 uncultured Collinsella sp.
AGGTCAATGCCGCCTCGTTTCAAGGCACCTTGCTCGCTCTGGCGGGTTTTCGCTGACTTTGCCAAGGCATCGGCGTCACCGTTGTTGGCACTTGGGGACGTTCCTTTTGTGCCGGCACTTGGGGACACTCCTTATGTCAAGAGATTGGTGCAGGAGGGATAGGTTGCCTTGCGCCAATCTAAATAAGTTGCGGTGACCGTTTTTTGGCAGCCGGTTTACTTGCTTGCGAACAGCCAGACTAGGATGATCACCAGGATTGCGGCGACGATGCAGACGATGGCGCCGGTGAATTTGATGCGTGAGTCGCGGGTACGCTCGCGCACCGCGTCCTCGGTGGCCTCGAGCTGGGCGACTTCTCGCTCGGTCTCGGCGTGTTCGGCTTTGTCTCGGGCCAAGGACCCTGCAAGCGACTCAGTGATCTCTGGGTGGTCGTGCACCTCGGTCGCCTGTTCGATGATCGACTGCGCATGTGCGGCATCTGCTTGGGCGTTGGCGATGGTCTGCTCCTGGTCGCGGCGTGCCTTGTCCTCGGCAGTGATCTTCTCGCGCAGTTCGCGCTGGCGCGTTGCAGCGGCGGTTTTTGCGGTCTGCAGCTCGTCGCGCGCGGCATCGGCCTCTGCCGTCACGGCCCGATGGGCTCGCTTAGCGTCGGCGATGGGGGCTTGCGCCTGTTCGACGGCCTGCTCGGCTGCGGCAAGCGAGTGCTCAAGATCGGCGGTGATGCGCGGGACATCTTCTTCGGCTTTACGCAGGGCATCTGCCGTGTCGGAGATCTGCATCGAGAGTTCGCTGGTGCGCACCGTATAGTTGGCGGGATTTGCCGAGGGATTGCGTTGCAGCTCGGCGTACTCATGACGCAGCGTCTCGAGCTGGGCGCGCGTGGCGTCGACGGTTTGTTGTGCGGCGGCGATGCCGGCGTCTCGCTCTGCCTTCACCTTGTCGCGGATGCGCTTGGAATCCTCAAGACGTCGAATGAGGCGGTTGCCAGTCTCGCGTGAGCTCGCCTCGCGGGCCTCCACGGCGTCGAGCGCGGCCTTCAGGCGGAGCTCAGTCGCGTCATCCTCTGTCTTCATTTGTTCGAGCTGACCCTTGAGCTCTGTCGCTTTGGCGGCGTGGGCATCACGGTCAATCTCGGCGGCCGCTGCAGTCTTTTGGGCCGTGGCAATCGCCTGACGCTGGTCGGCGACGATCTGGTCGTAGCGGCCAGCGATATCCTGGCGCGTCTCGAGCTCCTCGGCCTGATCGGCAATGCGCTGCTCAAGTTCGGCCAGGTGGGCGCGGGCATCGGCAAGTGCCTTTTTCGCGGCGTTCATCTCGCGCATGGCCGAGGCGCCCTGGGCAATAAAGGTGCCCACGGCGTTCGCGGTGTTCGAGACAGCGGTCCCCAGATCGCGGTTCGCGGCAGGGGAGTGCGAGGCGGTCGGGCGAGCGGTGTCAGCAGCATCCGCATCGGCAGCCTGCGGCACGGCGATATTGCCGGTGCCGCCCTCGACCACAGAAAAGCCTGCTGCGTGCGGGTCGACCGCATCGGCGCCAATCGTGGGATGCTCGAGCTGCAGAAACGAGGGCATGGTGCTGCCCTGGTCGGCAACCGGAGTCTCGCCGGGTACAAAGGTCGAGGCCGCCTCGGCAGCCTCCTCTTCCTCGGCGTCAACGTCAGCGTCGGCCACGGCGTCTTTCATCGCTTTGACGGCATCCATCATGGAGTCCATGACGGCGTCGAGCTCTTCTTCCGAAGACACCTCGATAGGGCCCGCAGCTTGCGGAGCAGCATCCTGTACGGGGTGGTCGTCCTGAGCGGGCGCATCGTCGTTTTGCTCGCCTGCATCTTCGGCGCCGGGGGTTTCCGCCGTAGCGCTTTCGTCTAAGATGGGGTCGTCGAGGCCAATATCATCGCAGGTCACAGCGTCAGCATCTGCAGTGACGTCTGCGGAATCATCAATATGCTGTTGAGTCTGGGGGTCCAGCTCGTCTGTCATAGGCATGTGCTCCTCATCGTTGTTTGTCACCCTATGATAAAGTCTCGCGCCGACATCCCGCGCGCTGCAGCAAAGTTTCAAAACGTGTTCGATGGCTCGCGTCGATAGCAAAAACTCGGCCACTTTATCCAGTTTGTACTTGACAATCCCTTCGCCGAAAGACGTTATGCCGTTCGCCTGCCGAGGCCTTTTCTTTTCACTTGAACCCGTTAAAGTTGCATTTCAGCTTTTGTCGCGTTTATTTGGATGCGCGCAGTCGGCGGGTGCGCCCGTCGCGATTTGAAAGGACTTTATATGGGACTTTTCACTGGTAAGACCGTGATCGTCACCGGCGGTGGCAAGGCCACGCTCAAGGACGGCTCCGCTGGCTCCATCGGCTACGGTATCGATATCGCTTTTGCCAAGGAGGGCGCAAACCTCGTCATTACCGGCCGCAACGTTGCCAAGCTCGAGGCTGCCAAGGAATCCCTCGAGGCCGAGTACGGCGTCAAGGTTCTGCCTGTTCAGGCCGATGTCTCGGCTGGTCAGGACAACGAGGCCGTCGTCCAGAACGTCATCGACAATGCTATTGAGGAGTTCGGCCGCATCGACGCCGTCGTCAACAACGCTCAGGCCAGCGCCTCGGGCGTGACCATTGCCGATCACACCATGGATCAGTTCAACCTCGCCATTTACTCTGGCCTGTATGCCACCTACCTGTACATGCAGAAGGCCTATCCGCACCTGAAGGAGACCAAGGGCTCCGTGGTCAACTTTGCTTCGGGCGCCGGCCTGTTTGGCAACTACGGCCAGTGCAGCTATGCCGCCGCCAAGGAAGGCATCCGTGGTCTGACTCGCGTTGCCGCCAACGAGTGGGGCAAGGACGGCATCAACGTCAATATCGTTTGCCCGCTTGCTTGGACCGCCGCGCTCGAGAACTTCCAGGATGCCTATCCCGAGGCGTTCAAGGCCAACGTCCACATGCCGCCGGCTGGCCACTACGGCGACGTCGAGAAGGAAATCGGCCGCGTTGTCGTTCAGCTCTGCGGTCCCGACTTTAAGTATATGAACGGCGAGACCGTCACCCTCGAGGGTGGCATGGGCCAGCGTCCTTAGGGGTTCCGCCGTTCTACCGAACGGCGGACCGGCCGACGCTGCGCGGGCCGCATTTGGACAATCTGACGTTCAACTTCAAGGGCGCGAC
>CAUGKA010000199.1 GCA_959599615.1 uncultured Collinsella sp.
AGCGAACGCAGACGCTCGCTCGTCTGAGCCAGGCGGACCTTGGCATCGGCGAGCTTGCCGGCTGCCTCGGAATCGTCACGACGCACGCGATCGAGCTCGTCGTTGGCCTCGGCAATCTGAAGGCCCAGGTCGCTTGCCTGCGCTCGCGCCTCGTCCCGCGAACGGGTGAGCTCGTCCACGCGCGGGCGCGCAGCGCGAACGGCCTCGGCAGCCTGCTCGCGGCGCTTGGAAATACGCACGCGCTCGACCTCGGCATTGTTGGCGCTTTGCTCCAGGCGGCCGATCTCGGACAGCAGCGAGCGACGCTCGCCCTCAAGGCGGGCAATCTCGCCGGCAGCATCGCCCTCGGCGGCACGGGCCTCCTCGACGGCGAGGTTGGCCTCAACGACTTGGTCCGAAACATGCTCAAAGATAGCAGCCAGATCGGGCTCCAAGCCCTCGAGCTCACGGATGCGGCGCTTGCGCTCCAAGGCACCCGAAGCCTCGCCGGCATCGAGCCCCACGCGCACCAAGCCACCACAGGCAACGCGGGCGCCATCGGGGGTCACATAGGTCACGCCATCCACAACCGGCGCAGCCAGCGCGGTGGCCAAATCATCGACCACGTAATAGCCGCCGAGCAGTGCCTCGACAACCGGACCATAACCGGCGCGCACGGACAGGCGGTCGACCAGACGCGTACCGGCAGCGCCATTGGCAGCAGCACCACCGCTCACGCCGCGCGCCACCAACAGCGCCTCGCCCGAAGCCTTCTTTTGGTCCAAAGCCGCACGACCGGCGCGCTCAAGCGTAGCGGCATCATCAAACAAAAGAGCATCGATATCGCCGGCAAGTAGTTGCTCAACCAGGCCCTCAAGCTCACGAGGGGCGTCGAGCACGTCGCCTAGACGGCCTGAGACATCATCGCCCAGTGCGCCCATCAGACGGCTCACCAGCGGCGAGCTGTCTGCCATGCGGGCATCAAGCTTCTTTTGGCTGGCAAGCTCCGAGCGCACCTCGGACAGCTTGTTGCGCGCCTCGCTCTCACGATTACGCAAGTCCTTCAGGGCTGCACGGGCGACCTCGGTGGCCTCGCGCGCATCGTTCTGGGCCTGACGAGCCGCCTCAAGGGCACTCTCAAGCTCCTCAGCACGGTCGCGACGGCTATCAAGCGATGCTGTAACCTCCTCGAGCTGTTCATCAATCTGCTCCAGGCGCGAGGCGTACATGTTGTCCTCGACCTCGGCGTTGCTCAGCGAGTCCTTCACCTTGGCGAGTTCGAGCGCCGCGTTATCGGCCACACGCTGCACATCGCGTTGCTCACGCGTAAGCTGCGAAATCTGATTGTCGAGCGCCACGCGCCGCTCGTGGAGCTCAGCGGCGGCAGGACCAGCGGCGTCAACGTCCTCCTGGGCCTGCATGTGCGCGCCGGTCACTTCCTCAAGCTGTGCACGCGCGTCCTCGAGCTCCTCGACCACGCGACGACGCTGATGCTCGGAGCTCGAGATCTGGCCACGCATGTCGGACAGGCGCGACACCATGTTGTGGCCCTTTTCCTCGAGCAGGCGCATATCGGAGTTAATGCGGCCGACCACGTCTTGCATATGGCGGCGCTGCTCGCCCAGGTCGCCCACAAACAGGCCCTTTTCCTCGAGCATAACCTGGAGCTTCTCGAGCTCGCGCTCCTTTTCGCCCATGCGGTACTGCGCAAGCTCCAGCTCGGCGGCGCCTTCCTTGGAGCGGCTCTCCAAGTCGTTCCACTGCGACTGCAGCGAACGAAGCTCGTCGACGGCCAGCATCTGCGTAAGTTCGTTCGCGCGCGAGGACAGCTCTTTGTACTTGCGCGCGCGATCGACCTGACGCTCCAGCGGCCGCAGCTGACGGGCGATTTCCTTATTGATGTCGCGGGCACGGGTCAAGTGCTCGTCCATCGATTTAATCTTTTTGAGCGCACGCTCCTTGCGGCGTTTGTGCTTGGAGATGCCGGCGGCCTCCTCGATGAGGGCACGGCGCTCCTCGGGGCGGCTCTGCAAAATGGCGTCGAGCTTGCCCTGGCTGATGATGGAATGCGTATCCTTACCCAGGCCCGAATCGTGCAGGATGTCCTGAATGTCCATCAGGCGGCACGGGCTCGAGTTGATGAGGTACTCGCTTTCGCCCGAGCGATACATACGACGGGTGATGGCGACCTCGTCAAAGTCGACGGGCAGCATATGGTCCGAGTTATCGAGCACCAGAGTGACCTCGGCGACACCCACCGGCTTGCGCGCTGACGAGCCCGAGAAGATGACATCCTCCATGGCCTGGCCGCGCAGCTGCTTGGCGCTCTGCTCGCCCAGGACCCACAGAATCGAGTCAGAGATGTTCGATTTTCCCGAGCCGTTGGGACCGACGATGACGGTCAGGCCCGGCTCAAACGTCATATGGGCGCGGTCGGCAAACGACTTGAACCCTTTGAGCGTGAGGGACTTGAGATACACGGTTCCTCGCTTAAACAGGCTTCTTGTTGAGAATCACGCCGTTGGTGGTGTAGCCCATGCGGTCAAGTGCCTCGAGTGCAGCGGCTCCCTCGGCTTCCTTCTTTGAGGAGCCGGAGCCGCGACCCTGGCGAATACCATCGATCAACACCACGGCGGTAAAGGTGGGCGCATGCGCCGGGCCCTCGGAGCCAACGAGCTTATACGCCGGGGGTTCGTGACCGTCGGCTTGCACGCACTCCTGCAAGAACGATTTGGGGTTCGCGGGGTGCTCGGCACGCTCGGAAGCCAAATGCGGCTTAAGCGTACGGTGGATAAACTCCGCTGCGGCATCCCAGCCGGCGTCCAGGTACAGCGCGCCCACGAGCGACTCGTAGACGTTCTCGAGCGCCGAATGCAGGCCGCGCGCACCGGTACCGGTCTCGGAGGCACCAAAGATGATGATGTCGTCGATGCCCAACTCGTGAGAAACCTCGGACAGCGTGGCGCCCGAGACAAGCGACACCTTCAGGCGCGTGAGCTTGCCCTCGTCAAACTCCGGATAGGACTCAAAGAGCGAACGGGCGACGACGGCGCCCAAAATGGAATCGCCCAAGAACTCAAGGCGCTCATAGCTGGCAGAAACCGGCTGGCCCTCGACGGCCGAGGGATGCGTAAGC
>CAUGKA010000200.1 GCA_959599615.1 uncultured Collinsella sp.
GATGCAGCGATGCTGCACCGGACTTTCTACATTTCAGAATGGCTATCAGCCTTTGGCTGTTGGGCTCTTACGCCTCAGTCGGCTCCACGCCCAGCTCGTTGCGGACGAGCTCAAAGGCGGCGGCGATGGCCTTGTCCATGTCGTAGTACTTGTAGCCGCCCAGGCGTCCGGCGAAGATCACGTCGCCTTCCTGTGCCGCTAGCTCCTCGTACTGCTTGTAGAGGGCCTCGTTCTTGGCGTCGTTGATGGGGTAGTAGGGTTCGTCGCCGGGCTTCCAGTCCGCCGGGTACTCGCGCGTGATGACGGTCTTGTCCTGTGTGCCGAACTCGAAGTGCTTGTGCTCGATGATGCGGGTGTAGGGGACCTCGCGCTCGGTGTAGTTGACCACGGCCACGCCCTGGTGGTCGGCCTCGTCGAGCGTCTCGGTCTCGAAGCGCAGGCTGCGGTACTCGAGCGTGCCCAGCCTGAAGTCGTAGAACGCGTCGATGGGGCCGCAGTAGATCGTCTTGTCGGCGATATCGGGCTCGGCGGCGGCCAGCTCCTTGTACTCCACGCCGCAGCGCACCTCGACGCCCTCGAGCATGTTGGCGACCATCTTGGTGTAGCCGCCCATGGGGATGCCCTGGTAGCGGTCGTTGAAGTAGTTGTTGTCGTAGGTAAAGCGGCAGGGGAGGCGCTTGATGATGCTTGCGGGCAGGTCCTTACAGTCGCGGCCCCATTGCTTCTCGGTGTAGCCCTTCACGAGCGTCTCGAAGATGTCGCGGCCGACGAGCGACAGCGCCTGCTCCTCCAGGTTCTGCGGCTCGCCGATGTTCTCGGCAGCCACCTGCTCGGCGATCTTGGCGCGGGCGTCTGCCGGCGTGACGACGCCCGGCCACATCTTGGCGAAGGTGTTCATGTTGAAGGGCATGTTGTACATGTTGCCGTGGAAGTTGGCTACCGGCGAGTTGACGTAGTTGTTGAACTCGGCGAAGCGGTTGACGTAGTCCCAGACGTCCTTCATGGAGGTGTGGAAGATGTGCGCGCCGTAGCGGTGGACCTGGATGCCCTCGACGTCCTCGGTGTAGATGTTGCCGGCGATGTGATCGCGGCGATCGATGACCAGGACCGACTTGCCAGCGCGCTTGGCGGCATTGGCAAAGACGGCACCCGAAAGGCCGGCACCGACGACGAGGTAATCGTACTGGGACATGGATAAGCTCCTTTGTATGTCGATTGGACAGTTACTTTAGTTTAGGGACAAACATATCTGGTGTCTTTGTCCCAGGGATTAGTGTAGCAGATGCTCTTCCAACAGCTCTAGCGCATGTGCATACCCCTGCAGGCCCTCGCCGGTGATGGTGGCGAAGCAGGCTAGGCGTGCATAGCTCACCTGGCGGAAGTCCTCGCGGGTCTCTACGGCGCTGATGTGTACCTCGACGGCAGGGATGGCGACGGCCTTGAGGGCGTCGAGGATCGCCACGCTCGTATGCGTGTAGGCGGCCGGGTTGATGACGATGCCGTCGACCTTGCCGTAAGCCTCCTGAATCTTGTCGACGATGCTGCCCTCGTGGTTGGACTG
This sequence comes from uncultured Collinsella sp., assembly GCA_959599615.1. Lineage (GTDB taxonomy): Bacteria > Actinomycetota > Coriobacteriia > Coriobacteriales > Coriobacteriaceae > Collinsella. The sequence continues at coordinate 1,562 of CAUGKA010000200.1, forward strand.
GAAGACCTCGACCTCGTCAAAGCCCTGCGCGGCGCCCGCCTCCTGGCAGATCTGGACCAGGCGGTCGTAGTTGTCGCTGCCGTAGATACCCGGCTCGCGAATGCCGAGCATGTTGAGGTTGGGGCCGTTGATGACGAGTGCTTTCATGTTTGCTTCCTTTGCAGTCGAGAAACCGCCACATAGGTGTCTGTCCCCTTTGTGGTGGTTTTGGTTAGAGAGCGGGTGGGAGGGTGTCGAGGAGGGCTTGGGCGGTGTTGGCGGCGCAGTCGCGTGAGTCGATGATGTAGTCGGCCCAGGCGCGGTAGTGTGGCATGCGCTGTTCAGCCAGCTTATCGATGCCGTCGCGTGCGGTGATGGGGCGGCCCTTGTGGGCGAGCTCATCGAGCTTGCGGTTGAGCATCACAATCTGACTGTTCTGGTGTAGCAACGGGTAGTTCTCGTCTCGCGTGACGACGCCGCCGCCGGTGGAAAGCACCAGGCCGCTGCGCTTGGAGATGTCGGCCAGGGCCGCCGTCTCCTGCTCGCGGAAGGCCGCCTCGCCGCGCTCGACGATAAAGTCGGCGCAAGGCATGCCCAGACGCTCCTCGAGGGCGCGGTCCAGGTCGATGTGCTCGCGGCCGGTGAGCAACGCGATCTGCTCACCCACGCGGGTTTTGCCCGAGCCCGGCATGCCGATCAGGGCGATGTTTTGCTCGCGGCGAGATAGACGCTCCGTCACGTCCAGGATGCGCTCGCGGCCGGTGACCTGTCCGGTATAGCGCTCGACGGCTTGCGCCGCCTGGGCCACAAGCATGAGCAAACCGCCGATGCAGGGGATGCCGCGACGCTCGGCCTCGAGCATGAGTCCCGTGCGGGCGGGGTTGTAGACGATATCGATGATGCCCTCGAGCGCGTCGAGCCCCTCGAGCGTGCAAGGCGCGTCGGGGCAATGGGGGAACATGCCGGCAGGCGTGCAGTTGACGAGCAACGCGGCGTCGGACTGCTGTGCGATGTTGTCGTAGTTGACCTCGCTCGCGCGTCCCACGGGTACCACAATCGCACCCAGGTCGCCCAGCACCATACTTGCCGTGGTGCCGGCGCCGCCGGTGGCTCCGAGCACGAGGACCTTCTTGCCGGCAATCTCCACACCCAGCTCCTCGACCAGGCATTGGAAGCCGAAGTAGTCGGTGTTGTCGCCGCGCAGACGGCCATCGGGCAGTCGCGTGATCGTGTTGACGTTGCCCATACGCTCGGCCAGCGGGCTCAGCTCGTCCAGGTAGTCCATGACGGCACGCTTGTAGGGAATGGTCACGTTGGTGCCCTCCCACTCGTCGCCCGTCATAAAGGCCTCAAGATCCTCGGGCTCGCGCTCAAAACGTACGTACTCAAGCCCCGCGAGTTCCTTGTAGATGGTCGGGGTGTAGCTGTGGCCCAGCACGCGGCCCAGCACGCCGTAGGGGCGGGTCGCGACGGTATCGGTCATCTAGAGCACCTCCGTATAGCTGCCAAAGTAGGTGAAGCTCTCGCACACGTCGTCGATTGAGTCGAGCAAGTCGTCGAGGGCCTTGCTGC
>CAUGKA010000201.1 GCA_959599615.1 uncultured Collinsella sp.
AAGCAGAATGTCGCCCGGAAGCCACATGTTCATGTCCAGGTACTGCTTCTTGACCAGCTCGGGCTGGCCCTTCACACGCGCATAGATAGGAGCGGCGAGTTCGAAGGCGCCGTCGCCGGTGTTGTACTCGGGCTTGAGCACGCTATCGACCTCGCGCTCCGGCCACACCAGAGCCTGTCCCAGGAACGACTTCTCGGGAATCTCGGCACCCTTGACCAAGAAGTTGTGGCCCTTGAAGTACGGCATGTGCAACGCCAGGTTTCCGAGCGCGCGACGGATGGGCAGAGGCACCATCTTTTTGTACTTGCGAACCGGAACCGTGTCCTCGTAGTAGGCATAGCCGCCAAACAGCTCGTCGGCTCCCTCGCCCGAAAGCACAACAGTGACGTCTTTGCGGGCCATCTCGGCCAGGAACCACAGCGGCACGGACGACAGGTTGGACTGCGGCTCGTCCATGTGATACTGGATGTCATCGAGCGCGCCGAAGAACTCGTCGGCGGTAATCATCTTGCGGACGTTCTCGACGCCGAGCTTGTCAGAAAGCTCTTTGGCGTAGTTGGTCTCATTGAAGTTCTTGTAGTCAAAGCCCACCGAGAAGGTCTTGTCGGGCATGAGGCAGGCAGCGATGTAGCTGGAGTCGACGCCACCGGAGAGGAACGATGCGACCTTAACGTCGGCAATGCGGTGAGCCTCAACGCTCTCGTGCACAACGTCGTCCAGCTCGTCGACATACTGCTCAAACGGCTTTTCGACGGCGGAGTAATCGCAATCCCAGTAGCGCTCGATGTTCATCTTGCCCGTAGGGATGTCAACGGTAAAGTAATGCGCCGGCGGCAGTTTGTAGACGCCCTCGAAGAACGTCTCCTCGGTAGCCGAATACTGCAGCGTCATATACGGGCGCAAGGCCTTTTTGTTTACCGCCTTGTGAAAATGCGGGTAGTCTAGGAAGCTTTTGATCTCGGAACCAAAGAGCACGCCCGGGGCACCATCGCCCGCATCGGCCATGGGATAGTAGTAGAGCGGCTTGATGCCAAAGATATCGCGAGCGCCAAAGAGCTTGTTGTTCTTCTTGTCCCAGATGACGAAGGCGTACATACCACGCAAACGGTCAAGGACGGCTTCACCCCACTCCTCGTAGCCATGCAGCAGACTCTCGGTGTCGGCGCCACAGTGGAACTTGTAGCCCTTAGCCTCGAGCTCGGAGCGAAGCTCCTGGAAGTTGTAGATCTCGCCGTTAAAGACAATCACGACGCTGCCGTCCTCGTTGGACATGGGCTGCGCGCCAGCCTCGGTGAGGTCGAGAATCGACAGACGACGGAAGCCGAGGGCGACACGGCCATCGATAAACTGGCCACCCATGTCGGGGCCGCGGTGGACGATACGGTCCATCATCTTGGTGAGCACCTCGGATTGGTCATCCGTCCCACCGACAAAACCGACAAAACCGCACATATACAATCCCCTCTGCTGTTGCTGGGCATCTAATCGAATCAATAGCTTTTGAGTATACCCGAGGGCGCAAAGAGGGATGGGATGTTCAGCCAATCTCAACTGAATCAGCCCCGCTCCGACATCTACCGGCTACCTTTGATGGATATGAGGTGAACAACCCAATTGTTTTGCTATACTCTCTCCGCACGGGCGATTGGCGCAACGGTTAGCGCAGGTGCTTTACACGCACAAGGCTGGGGGTTCGAATCCCTCATCGCCCACCACTGAATTGGAAACGGTCCTCGCAAGGGGGCCGTTTTTATTTGCGCCCAGCGCATGGGATTCGAACCCGTCAACACGTCTGTCACAAAGGCCGTGGCCAAAAAATGGCAAAAATGAGTACTGTTACTAATTTTGTAGCAGCGATTTTTGGGTTTCGCCGGGTAAATCTAGCCCTGAATCAGCGATTTGAAGCCTTTGCTAGCTGTTTTCCCATTAACATAACTGAACATGTGTGGTCTAACTAATCCTAGATAGTCGGTTTCATATGAGATTCAACTGATGACAGTACTCATATTTGGCATTTTTTGTCCAAAGGTTCTCCTGCCCATTGCAGATTTATGGCAAAAAGGGTTCCAGACCGTCCAATCATGCATCAGATGACGCACTGACGATCTGGAACCCGTTCAAACTTGCTATGTTTTGCTCTCGCTACGCCAAAACGTCCGACAGAATCTCGATCAGACCATCCACGTCGGCCTCTTCGCACACGAGCGGCGGAAGGAAGCGCAGCGTATGTGCGCCTGTAGCGTTGATCACGGCACCAGCCCCCAATGCACGGGCCACGACGTCGTGTGCATCACCCGCGGCAGCATCCAAATCGCAGCCGAGCATCAGGCCGCGACCACGCACCTCTACCACATGCGGAAGCTTAGCCAGCGCCTGCTCCATATAGGCGCCAACCTTGGCAGCATGCTCGGCATAATCGCCGTGCACAAGCGCGGAGAGCGTCGCGGCACACGCCGCGATGGCCAAGCAGCTGCCACCGAAGGTCGAACCATGATCGCCGGGCTTAAAGACGTCGGCGATTTCCTTCTTTGCCACCACGGCACCCATAGGCACACCGTCGGCAATGCCCTTGGCAAGGCTCATGATGTCGGGCTCCACGCCATAGGTCTGGAACGCAAACGGCTTACCCGTACGAAAGATTCCGCACTGGACCTCGTCGGCAATAAGCACGGCACCCACCTCGTGCGCCAAGTCGCGCGCCGTAGCCATAAACTCCTCGGTCATGGGGTGCACACCGCTCTCGCCCTGAATCGGCTCGAGCATCACGGCGCAAATTTCACTGCCCAACTGCTTAAAAATTGCACGCAGTTCATCTACATCGTTGGGTGTGCAGGCCACAAAGCCACCCGGCAGCGGGCGGAAACTGTCCTGCAGCCAATCCTGCATGGTCGCGGCAATGGTCTCGAGCGTACGACCGTGAAAGCCGCCGCGCATGCACACGATGGTGTTGCCACCGTTGCCGGCACACTTGGCGTACAGACGCGCGAGCTTCATCGAGCCCTCGTTGGCCTCGGCACCGGAATTGCCAAAGAACGTCTCCCACACCCGCTCGCCCGCAGCCGGAGCGCCAAGCGCCGCCGCCGTGGTCTCGT
>CAUGKA010000202.1 GCA_959599615.1 uncultured Collinsella sp.
GGTGTCCCTACCATCGCTCGAGCCGCCGATGCTATGGACGAGGCCGAGGCTTGGTCCATGATCGACAGCATGCTCGACGACGATTCGCCGGTTAGCTGCGACCCTGCACGCTCGCGCGACGTCTATCAAGTCGCCATCGACGAGCTCACCAACGGCGGGCAGACCGGCTCCTTCAATCGCGATGACATCGCCGCCGCGGCACGCGCCGTGTCGGGCTCCCAGGCCGCCCCTGCGGGCAGCACGGCGGCTTTCGTGGCACTCGTTGCCAATGCGGCAGCCAATAACGCCTACAGCGCTACCTCGGCGGACGCGAACGCTTCTGCCGATAATTCGTACGTTGATGAAGCCGTGACCGCGGACGAGGAGGCCGTTGCCGCCCGCCGTGCCGCCGAAAGCTCGCTTTGGGGCGCTCCTGCCCAGCAGCAGGCGGCTGAGGCTGCGCCGTACAACGCAAACCTCGCCAGCATGCCTATCATCTCCGGTGCCGCGGACATCGATCTCGATGACCTCGATGAGCCTGCAGCCATCACCGCATCGATTGATGCCCAAGATCGCGTCGACACCGGCGACCTTCCGGACGCCTCGCTCGAGGTTGATGTCCCCATGGCCGACTACTCGGGTCACGAGGACATGTGGGCCGCCGCCACCGCGATTCTGGATGAGATCGACGAGCCTACTCCTGTTACGGCCCCCGCTCCCGTCGCTGCCCCTCAGCCTGCTGCCCCCGCCTATGTCGGCCGTCACAGCGCTGTGTTCCCCGAGGATACCGCCCGTATCTCGCGCGAGGGCATCGAGCGAGCCGAGGCTATTGCCGCCGGCATTATGGAAAATCGTCGTCACGAGCGCGTCAATCAGATCCTCGAGGAAGAGATCGAGCGCCTGCAGTCCTCTACCGCCAAGCGTACGGGCCGTGCCTATCTGAGCGTTATCGAGGGCGGTACCGCCAGCTTCGCGCCGCTCCGTGCGGAGGCATAACTTCTGCATGGTTAAGATCAATCGAAAATGGGCGGTCGCGACCTGCCTGATGGCGCTCTTGATCTGGGGCAATTCGCTGGTTCCCGGCTCGGGGTCGGGCTCACTGAGCCTAACGGTCATGGAAGCTATCCGCGGTTTCCTGCACGGCGTGGGACTTCCATATGAATGGGTGACCAACTTTGTTGTTCGTAAGTGCGCGCATTTTACCGAGTATATGGTGCTCGGCATCCTGGCAACGCACGCCTTTGATTTTGAGGGCCGGCGCACCTTTGACGTGCTGCTGCCCACGGCGGTGTTCCTGCTGCTGATTCCCTCGATCGACGAGACGATTCAGCTCTTTGTGCCGGGACGCGCCGGCATGATCACCGATGTGATGATCGACTGCTGTGGAGCGGCAACGGGCGTTGTGCTCCGATATCTCTTACGGTCGCTGATGTGCGCCAAAAAAGCCGCCTAGGACGTATTGTTTGGTCCTAGGCGGCCTTTTTTATTTGAGGGCTTATATGAGGCGTGGTGGCGTCGTTCCGTAGGTCGGATTTGCCGGGCGCGCCACGCCCTGTGGGTGCGTCTGCTACTGAAGCGCCTGTGCGCCCAGGGCCAGGCAACCCATGATGCCCTGCTTGCCCTCGAGGCTGTTGTTGACGATGTAGTTATCGATGTCGTTGACGTCGGGCGTGACGATATAGCCGTTGAGCATCTCGGCGCACTTCTTGCGCGCGAGCGGCACGATGGGGGTGTGGTCGGCCACGCCGCCGCCAATGATGATCTTTTGCGGCGCGTAGCATAGCGTGTAGGTCATGAGCGCCTGCGCCAGATAGCCGGCGAGCAGGTCCATTGCCTCCGGGTCATCGGCCATCTCTCCGGCGCTCTTGCCATCCCAGCGCTTTTTAACGCCGGGGCCTGCGATGAGACCCTCCAGGCAGTTGTCATGGAAGGGGCAGGCGCTGTGCTCGCCGATGGTGTCGCGCGGGTCGCGCGTGACCAGGATGTGGCCGGCCTCGGGATGCATCATGCCGTGCACGAGCTGGCCGCCCGAGAGCACGCCGGCGCCCACGCCGGTGCCGATGGTCAGATACACCACGTCGGTGAGGCCCTGGGCGCAACCAAAGCTGACCTCGCCCAAGCAGGCAACGTTGACGTCGGTGTCGTAGCCACAGGGAATATTGAGCTCGTTTTGGATGGTACCCAGCAGGTCGAAGTAGCGCCATGCCGTCTTGGGCGTCTCCAAGATCTTGCCGTATTGGGGCGAGGCGGGGTTGACTGCGGTGGGGCCAAAAGCTCCGATGCCCAGCGCGGCGATGCCCTTGTTCGCAAACCATGCGTTGACGGCCTCGACGGTCTCCTGCGGGGTCGTGGTCGCGATCTGCTCGCGCTCCAGGACCGTGCCATCTGCATAGCCCGTGGCGCAGACCATTTTGGTACCGCCGGCCTCGAGCGCTCCGATAAGCTGCTGCTCTGCCATAGTGTTCCTCTCTCTGGGACGAGTTGCTCCTTGCCTAAAGTATAGCGCTCTAAACCAATTAAGAAAGCGCTATAAAGAAGTCTCGCATCGCGACGGGCGGTGCGAGACTTCTTTGGTTCCTTTAGTTGCCGGGCCGTCCTTACCCGCGCGGCTTGATTTTATCACGCAGCGACTTGAGGTTCTCCAACGCCGCGTTAAGTGTTTCGTCTCGCTTGGCAAAGTGGAAGCGGATCAGATGATTGACGGGCTCGCGGAAGAAGCTCGAGCCGGGTACGGCGCCCACGCCTACCTTAGACGCGAGGTCCTCGCAGAAGTCGAGGTCGCTGTCATAGCCAAACTCGGAAATGTCCATCATGACGTAGTAGGCGCCCTGCGGTACGTTGTGCTCGAGTCCGATGCTATCGAGCCCTTGGCAGAACAGATCGCGCTTGGCGGTGTAGAGGTCGAGGACCTCCTGGTAATAACTGTCGTCGAAGTTGAGGGCGGTGACGACGGCCTCTTGCAGGGGAGCGGCGGCGCCTACGGTGAGGAAGTCGTGGACCTTTTTGATGCGCTCGGTGATTTCGGCGGGAGCGATGGTGTAGCCTAGGCGCCAGCCGGTGATGGAGTAGGTCTT
>CAUGKA010000203.1 GCA_959599615.1 uncultured Collinsella sp.
AGCGGCAGGCGCCCGGCGACGGCGTGCACGGCCCCGAACACGCCGAGCGCCACGGCCAGCGCGCCCGCGCCGAGCGCCGCAAGGGCGAGCAGCTTCGCCGCGACGGCGCGCCCGCGCGAGGGGACCGCCGTGAGGTTGGCGAGGCGCCCGGCAGCGCGCTCCTCGTCCACGGCGAGCCCGCAGACGATGGCGGACATGAGCGGCATGAGGGCGCCGAGGAACTGTGCGTAGGCGTCCGCGCCCAGCGCCGGGTCCCATCGGGTTATGGAGAAGTACTCGCCGCAGGCAAGACCGGCTGCCAGGCCGCAGACGAGATGCACCACTGCGAGCGGGGAGCGCGCCAGGCGCAGGGCCTCGGAGAGCAGGGCCCGCGGGAGAGTCATGCGCGGCGTCGGGTCGGAGAGTCGTGTCACGGCCATCACCTCTCCTCGGAGCGCGCGAACCAGGCCGCGCCCGCCGCCGTGAGCGCGGCGAACGCGAGCGCGCAGACCGCAAGGCCCGCCAGCGTGAGCATGCCGTCTGCCGTGAGCGCCCCGCCGAGCGCCATGTCCGCCGCGAGCGGCTCGCCGCTCGGCAGCACGGGGATGAAGCTCGTGGGGATGACCATGCTCGCCGACGGCGGAAAGAGCTGCGGCAGCGGCACCAGCGACCAGGCGAACCCACCCACGAGCTGCGCGGCGAGCGGGCAGAAGATGCCCGCGAGCATGCCGAGCCGCGCCGTGAGGAAGAGCCCTGCGGGGATCATCCACGCCGCGGTCACCGTGTTGGCGAGCGCGCAGAGGAGCATCGTGAGCGTGCCCGCGGCCGTGAGGCCCTGCGAGGAGAACGCCGAGCCCGCGAGGTAGATGCCGAAGACCACGAGGTTCGAGAACGTGCAGAGCGCGAGGCACCAGAGCGCCTTGGCCCACCAGGCGCGCCTAAGCGGGAAGCCCAGGCCCAGAAGCCCCCGCATCCGCGTGCGCGCGTCCGCCCGCGCGACGCACGCCACCACGAGCGAGAGAGACACGGGCAGGAAGAGCGCGTACCAGTAGTTCCACGCGCTGAAGGACTGGACGCCCCGGTAGGGCATCGCGCCAAGCAGCGGCATCGGCAGCGCCATGAGCACGGCCAGGCGAACCGGTGCCGCGTGGCGCGACTTCAGGGCCTCGGCGCGCAGGCCCGCGAGCAGGCCGCCTTTCTCGCCCGTCATGCCGCCACCTCCCCGCGTGCTCGTCGCCCTTCCCGGCAGAAGCTCATGAAGAGTTCCTCGAGGTCCTGCCCGGGCCGAAGCGCATCCTCGTAGGCGAGGTGCCCCTCGCAGATGATGCCGATGGTGTCCGCCATCTGCTGCACCTCGGAGAGGATGTGGCTCGAAACGATCACCGTCGTACCCGCCGCCGCGAAGCCGCGGATCTGGTCGCGCAGCTCCTCGATGCCGATGGGGTCGAGGCCGTTGGTGGGCTCGTCGAGCACGAGCAGGCGTGGCCGGGCGATCAGCGCCAGCGCGAGCCCCAGGCGCTGCCGCATGCCCATCGAGAAGCGCCCGGCGCGCTTCTTCCCGGTGTCCGCGAGGTCCACGGCGGCGAGCACCTCATCTATGCGGCTCTCGGGAAGGCCCAGCAGCGTGGTGCGCACGCGCAGGTTCTCGCGCGCGGTGAGGTTGGGGTAGAGCGGCGCCTCCTCGATGAGGCTGCCGATTGCGTAGAGGTCCTCGCGGCGCCAAGCGTGCCCGGCAAAGAGGATCTCCCCGGCCGTCGGCCGCAGCATCCCGCAGATCATCTTGAGCGTTGTCGACTTGCCGGCGCCGTTGGGACCGAGCAGCCCGTACACCTCGCCCTCGCGGATATGAAGGCTCACTTCGGCCACGGCGTCCTGCGCCTGGTCGCCGCGGCCGAAGCGCTTGGTGAGCCCACGCGTCTCGAGCATGTAACCCATGGGTTTATCCTTTCTCTTCCGGGAGCGCGGGCCGAGTCACCGTGCCCGCGCGCCTTACCTTTCGGGTTCACCATCCATGGTGGGGCGCGTTTCTAACGAAGCCATAACGGCCGTTGAGTTCTTTTGGCGCCAACCCTTCTCGACCCGCACATCATGATTAATTTGCTTAAAGCAACAACTTTCCCGATCGATGTAATCACCGAATCAAAACGTGTACATCAGCCATCAAAGATGCCGAAAAATGTCATATTTGGAGGCTGATGTACACAAATGCAGAATCCCGCACAACCCAGTAGCATCCTCCATATGTCTGGACTCTCTATGCTTACGCTGGATAGACATCGCCGGAACGGGTATAGTAGCGAAAGTTTTGTCGTTAACCAGCGGGGGAGTCCTGTGGGCATCAAAAAGAAGATCAAAAAGGAGCTTATCGGCACTTCCGATTACCCGTCGAATAAGATCTTTACGATCTCCAATTTCATCACCTTTACGCGCCTGATCCTCACCCTGGTATTTCTGTACCTGTTTGTGACGGATAACAACCGCGTCATCGCCATCGTTATCTACGCCGTTGCCGCCTCTACCGACTGGATGGACGGTCAGATCGCCCGCATGACCAAGACGGTCTCGTGGCTCGGCAAGGTCATGGATCCTATCTGCGACCGTGCGCTGCTGTTCACCGGCGTACTTGGGCTGGTGGTCCGCGGAGAGCTGCCCATCTGGGTCTGCGTGCTCATTATTGGCCGCGACATCTATCTGGGCATCGGCACGCTTATCGTGCGTCATTATCACCGTCGCCCCATCGATGTCGTCTTTCCCGGAAAGATTGCCACTGCACTGCTCATGACCGGCTTCTCGCTCATGCTGCTCGGGTTCCCCGTTATTGACGGCCTGCATCTTTTACCTTCAACCCTTACGGCCTTCCCGGGCCTCAACGGAAGCTCGGTGCCCCTCGGCATCTTCTTTGTGTACGGCGGCGTGATCTTCTCCATGCTCACGGCCGTCATCTATTCCATTAAGGGCGGAGTGGCCATTAAACAGGCTCTCGCGCATCCCGAGGACGAGGACATCGACTTTCTGAACCCTGAAATCGAAGACTGATTCGTTGGGGTATGATTACGTACGGTTC
>CAUGKA010000204.1 GCA_959599615.1 uncultured Collinsella sp.
ACCGCAGGAAGCTTGGATACGCCTAGGCGCGGTCCAAGAAATCGTCCGCACCCCCCTTTGCCTTTGAACTTCCCGTTTCGGCACCGCGACGCACAAAAGTCCAGATGGCGACTCCGCTTGCCGGTGGAGCCGCAGCTGCCCGTACTTTTGGCGGACCTGTCGAAGTATCGTCCGATTCTATTTCTACGACCAAGGAGGCCTAGGTCATGGCATCTCAAGTTGAGCTCACCCCATGCGGGGCCATGTTTGACATCTTTAAGCGCGCGGCGCATCTGAGCCATATCGAGCTGTGCGGCTTGGTGCTTTCGTCCCGTCCGCTCGCCGACGGCCGCAGCCCGCAGAGCCGGGCCGCCGATCGCTCTTGGGTTTCCCGCTTTATCGTTCGCGCGCCGGTCGGCACGCTTCAGCAGCGCTACTTTGCCGAATACGGTACCTCGGCTGCGCGTATTATGTCGCAACTGGCCCTGCGCCAGCGAAATCCCATGGACTCCACGGCTGTGATCAATATGGTGTGCGGCCCTGCAGGTGAACCGATGGTACGCGCGCTCGAAGAGTGCCATCAGGACACGAATCTCTATCGCAACGCGCTCGATCGCCTGTCCCAGGCGGCGGAACTCATGCCCGCCGAGCGCGCCGAGGCCGTGCTGGTGCTGTTTGTCGCCGTCGGTTGTTCGGCGGATGTGCGGTCCTCGGTGAACTATGCCATCGACTACGCGCACGCGACCTGTGGCGGAGGCACCTCCACGCCGCGTTCGCTTGGCATGTCGATGACCGCGGGCGAACGCGAACCCGCTCCGGCGCACCCCTTGGGCTTGCTGCGCGTGCAAAACAGTTTTGTCGTGAGCGCCCCGCGCTGGATTCAGCCGAGCGAGCAGGGTGTTGAGATTGGCGCGCTGGCCACTGGTGAGGGCGATATTACCGACGTCGGCGACGATGTCTCGGCCCGCCATGCCCATATCTGGTGCGATGCTCAAAATATCTGGCACGTCGAGGACTTGTCGTCCACCAACGGAACCGTGGTGGTAAACGGGGCCACGCGCGTCTGCATTCAGGTCGAGCCCGGCCGTTCCGCCCAACTCAATCCCGGCGACGAGCTCAAGCTCGGCGAATCCACTACCTACGCCATCCTCTTCGGTGCCCTCTAGCCGGCAGATGGGGACGTTCCTTTCCTGCCGGCACTTTGGGACACTCCTTGGCGCGCCAGAGCCAGTCGCCCGGGGATGGAGGGACCATTTTTGCCTTTGGCAGTCACCCGAGGTAAACCTTTACCGCCCGCCTATATTTGCCGAAATTACACTTGACGGCGGGGTACAATAAACCCGCATGCGGATTTCCGTTGCGGGCGCTTCCCATCGCCGGGGCGTGCCCGGGAGCATCCGGCATGCGGCTTTTGCGGCGCTCGGTCATGTGCAAGACGGGCGGTCGGGTCTGTGGGGCGCATCAGTTGCCCCTCGCCTCGGCATGTCTTCTCTCCACGCCATGTACCTGCTGCTGAGTCCGCCTGTCAGATGATTGGAAGCAACAACGAAAATCCCATCACGCCAACATCCCGGCGATCGCCGGGGCCTGTATACCTATATGAGAGGAGAGGGGTATATGGCGCGTAAGTTTAAGTCTATGGACGGCAACGAGGCGGCCGCATATGTTTCGTATGCGTACACCGAGGTAGCGGGAATCTATCCCATTACGCCGTCCAGCCCGATGGCCGACCATGTCGACCAGTGGGCGGCCCAGGGTCGCAAGAACATCTTCGGCACCCCGGTCAAGGTCGTCGAGATGGAGTCCGAGGCAGGTGCAGCCGGTACCGTTCACGGTTCGCTGGGTGCCGGTGCTCTGACCACCACCTACACGGCTTCTCAGGGTCTGCTCTTGATGATCCCGAACATGTACAAGATCGCGGGCGAGCAGCTCCCGGGCGTCTTCCACGTCTCCGCGCGTTGCGTCGCTTCCCACGCCCTGAACATTTTTGGCGATCACTCCGACGTCATGGCCTGTCGTCAGACCGGCTTTGCCATGCTCGCCGAGGGCAACGTCCAGGAGGTCATGGACCTCTCGCCGGTGGCTCACCTTGCCGCCATCGAGGGTAAGACCCCGTTCCTCAACTTCTTCGACGGCTTCCGCACCAGCCACGAGATCCAGAAGGTCGCCATGTGGGACTACAAGGATCTTGCCGAGATGTGCGACATGGACGCCGTCCAGGCTTTCCGCGATCACGCGCTCAACCCTGAGCACCCGCATACCCGCGGCAGCCACGAGAACGGCGACATCTTCTTCCAGAACCGCGAGGCCTGCAACAAGGTCTACGACGAGCTCCCTGCCGTCGTCGAGGGCTACATGAAGAAGATCAACGAGAAGCTCGGCACCGATTACGGCCTGTTCAACTACTACGGCGCCCCCGATGCCGATCGCGTTGTCGTCTGCATGGGCTCCTTCTGCGACGTGCTCGAGGAAGTCATCGACTACCTCAACGCTCACGGCGAGAAGGTCGGCCTGGTCAAGGTTCGCCTGTTCCGTCCGTTCTCCATCAAGCACTTTGTCGACGTTCTCCCCGAGACCGTCAAGAAGATCGCCGTCATGGATCGCACCAAGGAGCCGGGTTCCATTGGCGAGCCGCTCTACCAGGACGTCGTCTCCGCTCTCTACGAGGCCGGCAAGACGGGCATCAAGGTCGTCGGCGGCCGTTACGGCCTGGGCAGCAAGGATACGCCTCCCGCGTCCGCGTTCGCTGTCTTCGAGGAGCTTAAGAAGGACGAGCCCAAGCGCGAGTTCACCATCGGCATCGTCGATGACGTGACCAACCTGAGCCTGCCCGAGGCCGAGGATGCGCCCAACACCGCAGCCCCCGGCACCATCGAGTGCAAGTTCTGGGGTCTGGGTGGCGACGGTACCGTCGGCGCCAACAAGAACTCGATCAAGATCATCGGCGATCACACCGACAAGTATGTTCAGGCATACTTCCAGTATGACTCCAAGAAGACCGGCGGCG
>CAUGKA010000205.1 GCA_959599615.1 uncultured Collinsella sp.
CCATCACGGGCGTGACATCCCAGCCGGCGATGCCGCAGACCTTCTTGGCGAGGTCCTTGAGCATGATCTCGGCGCGGCCGTCGTGCTCGATGGCGGTGTAGATGGCCTCGGGCTTGAGCGACACGGCCTGGTCGGACGGGATCGTCCACGGCGTGGTGGTCCAGATCACGAAGTCCACGGGGCCGTCGAAGGACTCGAGGCCGGCAGGCTTGCTCGTGAGCTCGAAGCGCACGTAGATGGACGGGCTCGTCTCGTCGCCGTACTCGATCTCGGCCTCGGCGAGCGCGGTGTGGCAGTGCTTGCACCAGTGAACCGGCTTGTGGCCGCGATAGATCATGCCCTTATCGAACATGGCCTTAAAGACCTCGATGTCGGCAGCGTCATGCTGGTGATAAAGCGTCAGGTAGGGGTTGTCCCAGTCGCCGAGCACGCCCAGACGACGGAAACCGGCCTTCTGCAGCTCGATGTTCTCGACGGCGAACTCATTGCAAAGCTCGCGGATCTTAGCCGTGGAGGTCTGGTTGAACTTCTCGGTGCCGAGCTTCTCCTCGACCTTATGCTCGATCGGCTGGCCATGGCAGTCCCAACCGGGGACATAGGGAACCTCATAGCCCTGCATCATCCAGTAACGGTTGATCATGTCCTTGGAGATCTTGTTCATGGCGTGGCCGATGTGGATCGGGCCGTTGGCGTACGGAGGGCCGTCGTGCAGCACGAACTTCTTGTGACCCTCGTTCTTCTTCAGAACCTGCTCGTAGACCTTGTTGTCCTGCCAGTCCTTGAGTCGCTTGGGCTCGGACTTGGAAAGACCGGCACGCATGGGAAATCCGGTTTTAGGCAGATTCATCGTCTGCTTGTACTCGTTTGCCACGGTACCCCTTTCATGTCATGGGCGCGCACGCCCTCTGGGCACCAAAAAAGCGCCCGTCCCTACAAGCTGGGACGAAGCGCCGCAAAACGGACTGTACGCCCGCAAAAGCTCTTCGCTTAACCACCCAGCTTAGATGCCCTCGCCCGCGTATTCGCGCGCTCGCATCCGTTACTCGGCTGGCCTGTATCGACGACCATCTCGGCGATATCTACTAAGACGAACCTGCGCGGCACGTCCGTTGGGACCGCAGCTCCGGGGTGATTTTCATCGGTCGCATGCACGGGTTCTCAGCGCTCCCCGCTCTCTGTAGCATGCGGACGGCCGACTACTCGTCCCCATCAACGCTTATGCGGAGTATGCTAGCACGTTCCGCGCCAGCGAAAAACCCTCAACACTGGTTTTATACGTTCGAAATTTCTTGCGGCCGTGGACTTTCTCCTGGAGCAAAATACCTGTAAGCACTTTATCGAACGAAAGAAGGTTGCTATGCGCACGATCGGAATGAGCGACTACACCGTTGGCGAGGATTGCTTTATCGAGCTGCCCGCCGCACTAGCAGAGTACGGAGCGACCAAGGTCGCCATCATTGGCGGCAAGCGAGCCCTGGCTGCGGCGCTGCCGGGTATCGCGGCGGCGCTTGAAGGTACCGATGTCGAGGTTCTGGAGACGCGCGTCTATGGCACCAACAGTACGCGTGCCAATATCGCCAAGGTCGTGAACTCCCCTGCCTGCCAGGAAGCCGACGTGCTCATCGCATGCGGCGGCGGCAAAGCGCTCGACACCGTCAAGACGGCGGCCATCGAGCTCAAGAAGATCGTCTTTACGGTACCGACGATCTGCTCCAACTGCTCGGCCGCGACCGCCATTGCCGTTGTCTACAACGACGACGGCTCGCTCGAGGGCTATTCGTACCCCAACCGCCCCGCGCACATTTTCATCAACCCCAAGATCATCGCCGAGGCACCGGCGGAATACTTCTGGGCCGGCGTGGGCGATGCCTTGTCCAAGCAGCCCGAGGTCGAGTACGCCACGAGTGCCGGCAACTTGGAGCACACCGCCGGTCTTGGCCTGGCGCTCGCACACACCTGCTCCGCACCGCTGTTTACCTATGGCGTGCAGGGTCTTGAGGATGTTCGCCAGGACCTGTCGTCCGAGGCCGTCAAACAGATCGCGCTCGACATCGTGGTCAACACAGGCTGTGTCTCCAACCTGACCAACCAAAACGATTACTCCTACAACTCGAGCGTGGCGCACGCGTTCTACAACGCCACCTGCAGTATTCCGCGCGAGGGCTCTTACCTGCACGGCGAGGTCGTGAGCCTGGGTGTGTTGGTGCTATTTGCCTATACGGGCGATACCGAGAACCTTGAGCGCTACGCCGCCTTTAACAAGCAGATGGGTCTGCCTGTGACGCTTGAGCAGGTCGGGCTTTCCGAGTCCGATATCCCGGCCCTGTGCGAGTTCGCACACGCCACCAACGAGTGGAAGCAAGGCAATCCCGAGCCTTTCACCGACGAAAAGTTCACCGCCGCCATCAAGGCCGCCAACGCCTACGGCCACAAGCTCTAGGACTGGCCCAAAACCACCACAAAGGGACAGGCACCTTTCTGGTGGTTTTTTATTGCTCCAGCATTCAGTTCGTACTCGAACCCGATTCTTTACGAGAAAGGGTTCGGGTACGTTTTTTGTTTATCGGAAGTTCTGCGGAAGGACTACTCGGAACGGTAAACGAGCAAAGGCAGGGTATCACTATGATAGTGGTATCCTGCCTTTTGCTTTGCGGAATCAAGTTCGCTTTGTGCGAACTTGGTCGTCCCCCTATATGGCGCGTTTGGGAGTAGTCGCTGCGTACGTGCGTACCGGGAGCCTGTACACCTCTGACAAGGTGTAACACACTAGACTTTGTGCCAAAGTCTGTGTGCCAAGGGGTCAAGCCCCTTAGAATCCCTGCGGAGCGTGTACGCACGTACGCAGAAAAATGGCAAAATTTCACTATATCGGGGTGTTCTTTCATGGTGGAGTGTGGTATACTCGGCTTAGCCCAGTAAATCGGAGTTTGACGAGGTAAAAGAATATGAATGGAAAACATCTATTTCTTACATCTGCAGGGTT
>CAUGKA010000206.1 GCA_959599615.1 uncultured Collinsella sp.
TATCCGATGATCGTCGGTCTTTTGCTCAACACCTTCTGCCCGCAGGTTTTTGAGATCGGCGGCTTCTTTACGGCTGCCTGCCGCGGTGGCTCCAATACCATCGTCGCCGCGATCCTGCTGTTTGTGGGCGCCGGCATCAGCTTTAAGTCCACGCCGGGTGCCATCAAGACCGGTATCGTCGTGCTGATCCCCAAGCTGGTCGTCGCAGCGGCTCTCGGCCTGGGCGTGGCATATTTCTTTAACGACAACTTCCTGGGTCTGAGCTCCGTGTCTATCATCGGCGGCATCACGTTTTGCAACATGGCGCTCTATATGGGCATCATGGGCGAGTTCGGCGATGAGTCCGAGCAGGGCGCCGTCGGTATCCTGTTCTTTACGGCTGGCCCCGCCGTCACGATGATCATCCTCGGTGTTTCCGGCCTCGCCAACATTCCCATTGGCACCATTATCGGCTCCATCTTGCCACTCGTTATTGGCATGGTTCTGGGCAACCTGTTCCCGTTTATCAAGAACCTGCTGGTTCCCGGTGCCAATCCCGCGATTGCCGTCATCGGATTTCAGCTCGGTGCGTCCATGAGCCTGTCGAGCTTTATCACCGGCGGTATTTCCGGCATCTTGCTGGGCCTTGTCACGCTGTTTGTCGTCGGTCCCATCACCTTTGCGTTCGAGCGTCTGTGCGGCGGCAATGGCAAGGCCGCTGTGGCTTGCTCCACCATTGCCGGCACGGCTATGACCACACCGGTTGCCCTCGCCGAGGTCGCACCGCGCTACGCCGAGCTTGCGCCCACCGCGTACGCTCAGATCGCCACCGCCGTTATCATCACGGCGATCATGGCTCCGATTCTGACTGGCTGGGTCGACAAGAAGTTCTGCCAAGGCAAGGAGGATCTGTCGCCTGTCGGTGTCGAGGCCATCGAGGAAGCCGTCGCGACTGACATCGATGGCGAGTAGCAATCGATACCCATCAATGATGCCGGCGTGTGCAATTCGCGCCGTATGGGCGCCCGAACAGAAACTGTTTTGCAGTGATGTTCGGGCGCTCTGCTATTATCCCCTTTACCCCTGCGGAGTAAAGGGGTGTTTATTGCCCTGATTCGAATTGGGCGATTCTGACCACTTGGGTATTGAAGGGATGGCGCTAGTGGTTAAGGCACTCAAGATTGAGATATTCGTGCTATGCATGATTGTTCTTATCGGGCTTGCCGTGCGAAGTCGTCGCTCCTTGTTCTCGAGCACCCAGCAGCTATTGTTTAGCATGCTGGGCTACACGTCTGCTGCCTACATTTTCTTCGATATGATCTGGACGCTTTCGGACGGTGCGGACGGCACGTTGGGCATTGCTGCCAACTGGATTTCCAACGCGGTTTCGTTTTCGCTCTTTGCTATCGCGTGTCTCATTTGGTTTATCTATTCCGAGACGGTGCAGGGCTCTCGCCTTTTGACCTCGCGCTATAGGGTGGTGCTTGTAGCGTTGCCTACGGCTCTGGTGGTCGTGCTGGCGTTTACCAGTTACTGGACGCACGCCCTGTTCTATATCGATTCGCAGGGCGTGTATCGTCGCGGCTTTGCCTATATGATCCAGCCCATCGTCAGCTACTGTTACGTTATACATACGTCCCTGCATGCATTTGTGCAATCTCGCAGGGTCGAGAGCCTGCAGACGAAGGCCATCTATCGAACCTTGGCATTTTTCGCCATTCCGGCCCTGGTGGGCGGTACCTTTCAGGTCGTATACTCGCTGCCCGGCCTTTGTGTCGGCATAATGATTAGCATGTTGCTGCTTTACATCATCTACCAGGAGCAGCTCATCTCGACCGACCCGTTGACTGGACTTAACAATCGCAACCGTTTTGAGACCTATATGCTGTCGCTCTTCTCAAATGTGGATCAGGCCGAAGATGTATATCTGCTTATGATGGACGCCGACGGCTTTAAGCAGATTAACGATCGCTATGGGCATGTGGAGGGCGACCACGCTCTTCAGGTCATATCCGCTGCGCTCAAAGAAGTCTGCTCGGCGTCTGGCGGCTTTATCGCACGTTATGGCGGCGATGAGTTCGTGGTGCTCCAAAAGGCGACGGCGGAGCAGGACATCATAAGCCTGTGTGCGGCAATCAACGATGAGCTCGCACGTGCCGACGTGCCGTATCTGTTGCGGATGTCCATCGGCTACGCACGGGTCGGTGACGGTGTCGATACCTGGCAAGACTTGCTTCGCGCTGCCGATGCGGAGCTCTACCGCGTCAAGGCCGAGAAAAAGAAAGCCGGCGTCCAGATACGCTAGAAAAAGGGGCGCACGCTTGCGTGCGTGGTGGCCTTCAGCTCACCGATGTACTCCATTAAACTAAAGTATGTGAATCTCTCTGCTAAATAAGGGCAGTTCGCTAGGCTTTTTTGGGTTTGTTGACGATGATGATGCCGCTGCAGACCAAGAGCAGGGCAACGATGACGGTAACGGGGCTCGTGCCGGCGCCCTCGCCAAGCAGCAGTGCGCTCAGCAGTACGCCAAAGACCGGGTTCATAAACCCAAAGACCGAGACGCGGCTGACGGGGTTGACGGCAAGCAGGCGCGACCACAGCGAGTAGGCGACCGCGGAGATAAGCGCCATGTAGATGATGAGCACGATGGCGGGGACAATCGCCGTGGGGGAGAGCGCGCCACCCATCAAAAAGCCGATGGCGGTGAGGACCAGGCCGCCGACCAAGAACTGCCACCCGGCAAGCAAGACGCCGTCGTGCTTGCGCGAGAAGATGCCGATCAGGCAGGTCGAAAGAGCACCCGCGACAGTGGAGGCTAGGATAAAGCCCTCGCCATCGAGCCTGAAGCCAAAGGTGCCATCTGCGCCCGAGAGGTTGACGAGCGCGACGCCGGCAAAGCCCAGCGCACAGCCAAGCACCTTGGCCGTATTGAGCTTCTCGGTGTGAAATGCCAGGGCGGCAAAGAGGATTGCGAGGAAGTTGGC
>CAUGKA010000207.1 GCA_959599615.1 uncultured Collinsella sp.
GCGAACCTCCAGTCCGGACCGCCCCGCGGTCCAACTTTCTGTCCGCACCCCCTTTCAGGAACTATTCCACCGCAACTTATATGTCTGGTGGGGCAGCGCCGGCTATTTGAGGCTGCTGGCGACGATGAGGCGGCCGAGGGCGGCCTCGAAGCGATCTGCCATCGTTGGGTCGGCAAGCGTGTCGACTTGGTTGAGCATGATACGGGCATTGTTGAGGTTCAGCATCTGCAACTCGGCATTGAGCACCATGGTGACGCGCTCTGGGGTGGCAGCGTCGGTGAGCTCGCAGCCGCAGTGCTCGCAGAAGATCTCGGGGCGGTGGACAACCTCGGCGACGGGCTTGCCCAGCCCCGAGGCGCCGACGACCCAGACAACGTTTGCCGTGGCGGCGGGAATTGCCGGCTCCCAGGCGGCATGCGCCTTGAGCGGGAGTCGCTTGCTGCCATCTGCCTCGGCCAACACATAGTCAAAGCGCTGTGTCAGCTGGTCGAGCGGCTCGGCGGGGGCGGAGAGCTTGCCTGTCTCCGGGTCCAAAACACCCGCCTGGCAGATGCTTCCGCGGACAAGTCCCGCGCATGCCTCGCAGGTGCAGCCGAGAACATGCAGGGTCCCCGGCTTCCAAGGCGCGGCGTCCAGGCGACGGCTCGACCCGTCCCATGGCACGCCGGCGACGGGAAACATGTGCGTGGTGGTGCAGAGGAGCACGCGGCCACCAGCGCGCATGAGCTCGAGACCCAGCGTCTTCAGCAGCGTCGACTTGCCGCCGCTGCCGATAATTGCGGTAATGCCCGGCTCGATCTTGAGCGCGGAGGCAAGGTTTCCACTCGTCGTTTCCATCTGTTCACCGCCGTATAATACTGTGATAATAAATAATCATCAGAGTAGTGGTCGAACCGCTTTTGCTCTGATCAAACCGTAGCACAGGGAGGTGCCCCGGGAATGCTCGTTTATGTTCGCGGCGCCGGCGATATCGCCACGGGCGTCGCCGCTCGCTTGGTGCGCTCCGGCGTGTCGGTCGTTATGGCCGATATCGCGGTTCCCACGTGCATCCGCCGCACAATCAGTTTTTGCGAGGCCATTCGCCTGGGCGAGGTCGAGGTCGAAGGCATTCGCGCTCGCTTGGCGCAGACGCCGGCAGATGCGCTTGCAATTACCGAGGCCGGAGACGTCGCCGTCGTGGTAGACCCCCAGGCCAAGATGCTCGACGAACTGAAACCCGCTGCCGTGGTCGACGCGATTCTGGCCAAGCGCAACTTGGGCACCACGCGCGACATGGCGCCTGCCGTTATCGCCGTGGGGCCGGGCTTTACCGCGCCGGTTGACTGCGACGCCGTGGTCGAGACCATGCGCGGGCATTTTCTCGGCCGTGTCATTACCCAAGGTTCGCCCCAGCCCAACACGGGCGTGCCGGGCATTATCGCTGGCTATGGCAAGGAGCGTGTTATCCACAGCCCCGCTGCCGGTGTGTTTCGGTCCGACCGCGCAATCGGCGACATCGTGAGCGCCGGAGACGTGATTGGCTATGCGGGCGATACGCCCATGTGCACGCAGATCGATGGCTGTCTGCGCGGGCTTTTGGCGAATGGCGTGCAGGTGACTGAGGGCTTTAAATGTGCCGACGTCGACCCGCGCGGCGATGCCAGCTATATCAACTATATTTCGGACAAGGCGACGTCGGTCGGCGGCGGCGTGCTCGAGGCGCTCGCCATGCTCACCGGCGTTTTTAGGGGATAGGAAGCGACGATGGAAAAGCTCGATGTGGTGAATGCTGCGCTTGGCGCACTGAAGGCAGGTAAGACGTGCGAGCTGGTGGTCGTGGCCGGCACGGCAGGGTCGTCGCCGCGCGGCGTGGGCGCCTGGATGGCCGTCTTTGCCGATGACAGCCAAGCGGGCACCATCGGCGGCGGCAAGATTGAGCTCTTTGCGCTGGATGAGGCGCGCGAGCTCCTGAGCGCGGGACAGTCGCGTCTGGTCCGCTACACCATGGGCGGCGAGAACTCCGATACCGGCATGATCTGCGGCGGTGCCATCTGCCTGTGCTACCTGCATTTGGATGCGACTCGGGCACCGTTGTTCCAGGAAATAGCCGACGTCTTGGCCTATCGGCGCATCGGCGACTTCGTCATCGACTTTGAGCCGTTTATCGCGAGCGCGCTCGAGGGCGATGTGGCCGAGTACCATGGCGAGGAATCGCGCCGCACCATTGCGGGCTGCCCCGGGCTTTCGCTGGTGGAGGAGGGGAGTAAGGTCACCTACACCAACGCCGCCTCCGAGATTCCCCCGGCACACATCGAGACACTCTGCCCCGAGGGCCTGACCTACATCTTTGGCTGCGGACACGTGGGCGCTGCGACGGCGCGGGTACTCACGGCGGCGGGCTTTGCCGTCGTGGCTTGCGACGACCGCCCCGGCACGCTGACCCCCGAATGGGTGCCCGGCGTCTACGATCGTCGCCTGGTCGATTACAAGAACCTGAGTGAGCTGTGCCCCATCGGTCCGCGCGACCTGGTGGTCGTGGCCACGGCGGGTCACAAGTCCGATATCGACGTGGTGATTCAGGCCATGCGCGCCAAACCCGCCTATCTGGGCTGCTTGGGTTCGCGCCGTAAGACGGCCTTTGTGCGCGCCCGCCTGGAGCAGGAGGGCTTTACGCAGGAGCAAATCGGCGAGCTGCACCTGCCGATCGGAGTCGCTATCGAGGCCGAGGACCCCGAGGAGATCGCTATCTCCATTGCCGCCGAGATGATCCACCTGCGCCGCACCAAACTCGTCCCCCGCAAGCGCTAATCGCATCCCCATATATGAGTTGCGGTGAAATAGTTCCTAAATAAGCCCGACGGGGGGTGCGGACAGAAAGTTGGACCGCGGGGCGGTCCGGACTGGAGGTTCGCATG
>CAUGKA010000208.1 GCA_959599615.1 uncultured Collinsella sp.
GACGAACTTGGAAACGATACGCACCACCGAGCGGATGATATCGAGGTCCTGTGCCATAACCTGCTGCGCACCGGGGCGCTGCACCTTGACGGCCACGTCCTCGCCCGTCACCAGACGAGCGCGGTGCACCTGCGCGAGCGATGCGCTACCAAGCGGATTGGGGTCGATCGCATCGAACATCTCCCCCAGGCGCAGGCCGTATTCTTCTTCCAGACAACTGAGTACGACCTCGTACGGCACCGGCTCCACGTCGGAGCGCAGACGACGCAGCTCGTCGCAAAAACGTTGCGGCAGAATCTCGGACCGGTTAGCCAGAATCTGCCCCATCTTGACGAACATGGGGCCGAGTTCCTCGAGCAGGCGGCGCAAACGAACCGGCGTGAGGTTATCCCACACGCGGTACTTTTTGACCAGGCGAACAATCTGCCCGATGCGCTCGCGGCGACCCGCCGGCGTGAGCTGGTATTCCTCGTCCGGCGCCATCGCGTCGGGCTCCTCAGGCACCATATCGACAGCGCGCGGCTTCTTGCGAGCGCCCGAGACGGCGGCGTCGACCTCATCGACAACCGCTGCCTCGTCACCCAAGGGATCTAGATTGTTGTAATCGGTGGTGGAATCTGCCATCTGCGCTGCTACTCGGCCTCTTCGGTATCCTTCGCATCGTCGGGCTCAACGGACTCGACGGGCACCGAGGTCACGTTGTCCTCGACCGAATCGACGATGTCGCGCACATGGGCCAGGAAGGCCGTGCGCTCGGGGGCTGTCATGACGCGGACGCGAGCCAGAATGAGCTCGTCGAGCACGCGCTGGGCCGCGGTCTCGCCCTGCATGCCCAAGCGCTCGGTCAGATCGGAGATGGTACCGCCGGCCTGTTCGAACATGTCGGACACACTGCGGGCGATACCGGGGGCGCCTGCGTCCTTGCGCACCTGCTCGCCCTTGGTATTAAGGTCGTCGAGAACCTTCTTGCTGCCCTCGACGGCAACAGCAGCGGCGCCGAAGCCCACGTTAATGGCACCGTTAACAAGCTGATCGAGTTTCATAACCATGGTTGTCTCCAATCACAAACAACTGCATTGGCGTTCTTGTACCCAAGATTGAGTGAAAGCGACAAAGCGTTTTAGCGCTATTCAATCGACGGGAAATCCCTATCTCACGTTGTCGTTCATCGCGAAAGAGTTCTTCATGGCGCAGCTCGTGGTGTAGAGCACCTTGCCCAGTAAAGCATCGGTCTCTACGCGAACACGCTCGGCAAACTCCTCGTTGGCGCGTGCAAGCTCGGCGGGCACCTCGGCCTCGGGCAGAGCGGCTACGACAGCGTCGACGTCATGGATCTGCTTGTGGCCCATACCGCCGACCTTCTCTTGATAGTCCTCGACCGCGCGACCGCACTCATGGAAGCGAACATCCGCCAAGGCACCGATCAGGCGATTTGCCCAATAGAAGTTTTCGGACGTCACGCGAGCCTGCGTGTCGGCATAGTATTCGGGCATGGTCTCGACGTTGGCGTACAGCGGAACCAGCGCGTTAAACGAGTTGGAGCCAAAGGCCATCCACTGCACGGCGCGATAGGCCGGCTGCGCATAGGGGCGCAGCTGCAGCACGGCGAGCTGGCTGTTGCGGTTGATGCCGATGGGGCGATAAGCGCCGCGCGTGGCGGGCGTGCCCTTGCTGCCGTAGCAGTCGTACTCCGTGCCCTGGTAGTGGCTCGAGAGTACGTACTTGATGTCCTCGATGGTCACCTTGCGCTCGGGCACGCGGCTCCAGGGAATATCGTCGCTCTCGGGCGTGTAGTCGGCCTCGGGACCGTCCCACACATCGCTGGGGTTAAGGCAGCGCTGCATATACCAGGCGCGCGGCGTGTTGTAAACGTGGTCGCTGTCGCTGTGCGAGCCAAAGGCCTCGCGCGGGTTAAAGACCGCGGCCGGACCGTCGCCCTCAACGCCCAGCGTCAAGTCCAGATGCCACTCGGCCATCCAAGCGCGCAGGTCGGCGGAGCACATGTGATCGGCCTGGGCGCCCTCGGCGTCATCCAGGTCAAAGCTGTCGATACCCAGCTGGTTGGGCATGGTCACATAGGCGTCATCGGGCACGCACTTGGCGATCCAGTGGTGACCGCCGATGGTCTCGAGCCACCAGATCTCGTCCACGTCGCTAAAGGCGATGCCGTTGTTCTCGTAGGTGCCATAGCGCTCGAGCAGGTCACCCAGAATGCGTACGCCGTCGCGGGCGGATTTGGCATATGGCAGCACCAGGGTCACCATGTCCTCCTCGCCCAGACCGCCGGGCTGCGCCGGAACATAGCCGTCCTCGCCTTCGTTACCTTTGGCGGGTACGTAGTCCACGAGCGGATCGGCGCCGCGGACGCGCTCGTTGGTGGTGAGCGTCTCGGTTGCGGACATGCCAACGTTGAGCTCGTTGAAGCCGGCCTCGGCCCAAATGCCATGACCGGGGACAACGTCGGGGACGCTCGTGTAGCGCATGGGGTTGTCGGGCAGCTCAACGGTCAGGTGACTCAGGACGCTCGTGTAGACGCGCGGCTGCTCGTCGGGATGCA
The DNA here is from genome assembly GCA_959599615.1 of uncultured Collinsella sp. Taxonomy (GTDB): domain Bacteria; phylum Actinomycetota; class Coriobacteriia; order Coriobacteriales; family Coriobacteriaceae; genus Collinsella. The sequence continues at coordinate 2,558 of CAUGKA010000208.1, forward strand.
CCACGCGCATACGCTTGGGCTCAAACACCCCGTTGGACGAGTCCTCGTTGCGGGCGACCAGCGTCGACCCGTCGTAGCTCGCATTCTTACCAACCAAAATCGTTGTGCACGGCATGCGCATCCTCCTTGAGCGAAGAAATCAAACGATAACAGTGTATCGCTTCGGCGCAAAAAGGGCGAAACCGCGGCGCTGGCAGGTAGCGCGCAGAGATGTGGTGTAAGAGGCGGGGAATGCCCCGCCTCCGCCCT
>CAUGKA010000209.1 GCA_959599615.1 uncultured Collinsella sp.
CGTCCGGCAAAATCCCCAGCTCATGAGCCTCGGCGATCACCATGGCGCGCCTCGTCACCTCGTTGGGCACCTCCGCCCTTCCTACAATCTCAAAAGGAATCTTTCGCTGATTTACCAGCTGCCGAACGGCAAGATTGAGATAGGAATTGAGGCTGAGGCCGACCGAATCCAAGAACTCAGTCGCCTGCTCCTTGAGCCCCTCTTCGATTCGAACCGTCGTAGGCTTAACTGTTGCTGTAGACATTTGCGACCTCCTCGCCCTCGTCTTTTACACCAGTATACCCAATATAAATGGCAATCTGATGTTAGATAACATCAGATTGCCATGCGTATTCATGTCGCGTGGGCACGATTGATCTACATCAGCCCGCTGAGCGCAATGTCAACGGCCTCGTTGAGGTCGTCGGTAATGTGTACCAGATCCGGATCGAGCGGACTGATCATGCCGGCGTCCATCACCGGACCGTTGAGCCAGTCGAACAGGCCCTGCCAGTACTCGCTGCCCACCAACACGAGCGGCATGCGCTTGACCTTGTGCGTTTGCACCAGCGTGAGAACCTCGAACATCTCGTCGAGCGTGCCAAAGCCGCCGGGAAATACGATGGCGCCCGAGCTGTACTTAACGAACATGGTTTTGCGCACAAAGAAGTAGCGGAAGTCCATGCCGAGGTTCACGTATTTGTTGAGCCCGTGCTCGTGCGGCAATTCAATGCCTAGGCCAACTGACTTGCCGTTGACACTCGCTGCTCCCCTGTTGGCCGCTTCCATGATGCCGGGGCCGCCACCGGTGATGACCGCCACGCCACGTTGCGCGATCTTGCGCCCGACGGTGCGCGCCGCCTTGTAGAGCGGATCGGTCTTGGGCGTGCGGGCGCTACCGAAGATGGTCACCGCAGGTCCAAGCTCGGCAAGTGCGCCAAAGCCATCGACAAACTCTGCCTGAATTCGCAGCACGCGCCAGGGGTCGGCGTGCAGCCAGTCAGTCGACTCCTCGGGCGCCAGCAGGTTGGCGTAGGTGTTGTCCTTAGGAATCATGGGGCCGCGCATGACCACGGGGCCGCGGCGGTACGTCTCGTCGTAGGCAGGCTCGCCCTCGACGTTCTCATTCTCAATCATGGGTACTCCTATCGAGAAAAACGGGCGGGGTCGACGCTATGCGTCAAACACCCGCCCGAGCATCAACTATTCGGTATGGTACCCACGATGCATCAAGCACTTGCAAGCTATCGGTCAGCGGTCGCGCAGCCGGTGTCAACGAATGTGACGACCGGCTGGCGCCCGACCATTGCCGTTGCCCACGCTCTGCAAGCGTGTCTGTCGCCCTTAGTAATCCACCGCGGCAGGACTATTCATCCAGTCGCTCACGAATGCGCCGTAGCGGCCCTCGATAATGGCCTGGCGGGCACGCTGCATAAGGTTGAGCAGGTAGTAGATATTGTGCATCGAAAGCAAAATGCCGCCGAGCATCTCCTTCTGCGTGACCATGTGGCGAATGAGCGCGCGGCTGTAGCCGCCCGTGCACACCGGGCAGGTGCAGGTGGGGTCGATGGGGCCGTCGTCGTGCGCAAAGCGCGCGTTACGGAAGTTAAGGCGACCTTCACTGGAGAACGCCGTACCCATGCGACCGGTGCGCGTCGGCAGCACACAGTCGAACATGTCGATGCCCACGCCCACGCCGCGTACGAGCGTGGTGGGGTTGCCGACACCCATCAGGTAGCGCGGCTTATGCTTGGGCATGTACTCGCTCACGAGCGGCGCCAGGGTCTCGAACATGGTCTCGTGATCCTCGCCCACCGAATAGCCACCGATACCATAGCCCGGGAAGTCGCCGCACTCCTCCAGATGGCGCAGCGAACGCAGGCGCAGATCCAGGTGCATGCCGCCCTGAACGATGCCAAAGAGCGCCTGGTCATCGCGGGTATGCGCCTTATAGCAGCGCTCGGCCCACATGCTCGACAGCTCAACGGCGCGCTCAACGTAGGCGCGCGTGGCGGGATAGCCCGGGCACTGGTCGAGCTGCATGCAGATATCGGAGCCGAGTTTCATGGCGATTTCCATGTTGTCCTCGGGCGTCCAAAACACGTGGCGGCCGTCGTAATCGTTGACAATAAAGCGCACGCCCTCATCGGTGAGCTTGACGGCATCGTTGTGGCTGAAGACCTGGAAACCGCCCGAGTCGGTGAGGATGGGGCCGTGCCAGTTCATGAACTTGTGCAGGCCGCCCAGCTCGGCGATGGTATCCTCGCCGGGACGCATGGACAGATGATAGGTATTGGCGAGCACGATCTGGGCGCCGAGCTTCTTGACAGTCTCGGTGGGAATACCCTTGACGTTTGCCTTGGTGCCCACGGGCATAAAGATCGGCGTCTCGATGTCGCCGTGCGGGGTATGCAGCACGCCGGCGCGCGCGTGCGTGGTCGGGTCCTCGGCGATCAGGTCGAATTTAAAAAGGTTCTGGTCCATAAACTGGAACTCCTTGGTTGCGGTTCATACGCAAACCATTATACGGGCAACCCGCAAGAAGCACCGACTCGACAGAAACTGGCGCGAGGAGGATACGGCAGGGACACGGCAAATGAGCGTGGATTTTTGGACGCTTACCGGATGAGCGTGGATAATCTCCCACTTTTGCCCAAAGCACAGCCCAAAAACGGGAGATTATCCACTTTCATTCTGCGGGCACTCATTTAAGTACGTCCCCGATGAGTGGAGCTATTTACCAGCCACGGCAACGCCGATATTTTGGCAACGTCAGCGAGCGGGCCGCATTTGAGACAAGGTGCCGTGAAATGAAAG
>CAUGKA010000210.1 GCA_959599615.1 uncultured Collinsella sp.
GGGGCAGGATAACCGAAACCATGGTGAGGATCATAAACGCCATGACGATCTGCATGGTGTAGGAGATAAACGCCATCATGTTGCCGACCTGCATCACACCGTCGGACACGCCCTGCGCGCCAAACCAGACGATAAGCACGGTGATGCAGTTCATGACGAGCATCATGAGCGGCATCATAAAGCTCATGGCGCGGTTGGTGTAGAGCTGCGTGGTCATCAGGTCGAGCGAAGCCTTGTCAAAGCGCTCAAGCTCATGCTCCTCGCGGTTGAACGAACGGATAGGCATAAGGCCGTCGAGCAGCTCGCGGGCGGTAAGGTTCACGCGGTCCACAAAGCTCTGCATCTTTTTGAACTTGGGCATGGTGAGGCCCATAAGCACGCCGACGACGGCCGAGACCGCGATGATGGCCACGGCGATGGTCCACTCCAGGCCGGTGTGGTTGGCCAGGACGCGCATGACGGCGACGATGCCCATGACGGGCGCCATGAGGCACATGCGGATAAACAGGGTTGCGGCCATCTGAATCTGCTGAATGTCGTTGGTGCAGCGAGTGATGAGCGAGGCCTGGCTAAACTTGCCCACCTCGGCTGGCGAGAAGTGCATGACCTTGTTGAAGGTCTCGCGGCGCAGGTCGCGTGCGATGGAACAGGCGGTGCGCGAGGCCACGGCGCCGGTTAGGATGGTGGCGACCAGTGAGATCAGGCACAGACCAAACATCGTGGTCGCCATGCGGCCCAGGTAGGCGTTCTGCACGTCGGCGGGGTCGATACCCTGCGCCTTGTACTCGTCTTGCACATAGCTCATGGCGCGTTGGGTCACGATGGAGCCCGACATGGAGCCCATTTTGTCCGCCATTTCATTGGCGCCCTCGACGAGCTTGCTTTGGTCTACCAGACCGCCCTCGACACCTAGGCGCAGACTCTTCATGGTGATCTTGCCGCCGTCGGCATCAATCTGCTTTTGCATGTTTTGCGCCGCTGTGGCCTTCTGCTGCATCTCGGCGAGCTGCTCGGGCGTCATTGCCGCCATCTGCTCGGGGGTGGGCATGGCCTGGGCGCCGCCGCCATTGCTTGCCTCGGTGGATGCGCCGGTCATGTCGCCCATGGAGCTGGCGTCGATGCCCTGGTTGAGAGAAAGGACGACGGTCTCGGGCAGGCTCATAATGTCGGCAATCTTGCCGCCATCGGCACGCTCTTCCTCGGTGCCCTTGTACGTTCGAATGCCTTTTTTGTCAGCCTTGCTAAACACGGCCTCCACAGCTTTGGCGTCCTTGGTGCTCATAAAGAGCTCAAGGTCATCGAGTGATTCGGCACGAATGGTGTCGGGCACGGGCGAGGCGATGCCGCCTTGCTGTACGCCCACGTCGACGATGTCGCTCATGTAGGTAGGCAGTGCCAGATCGGCGTTGCAGCTGATTACGATAAGTACGATAGCTGTGAACAGTGCCAGGACATGCTTTTTAAAGAGCTTGAGAATCCTCACTCGGCATCTCTCCTTTCTTGATTGCGGTCGATAATTTCGTTGAAACGCCTTAGAAGGCGCACCATCTCTTGGGTATCTGTTTCGCCGAGCTGCTCGAGGAAGGCCGCGGTGCGCTCCTCGAATTCCCGACGTTTGATTTCGAGATTCTGGAATCCCTTATCGGTCATCGTGACGTGTACACGACGACGGTCGGTCTTTGAGTGCTCGCGCTCGACCCAGCCCTTGGCTTCGAGAGTGCGTAAGATATTGGCGATGCGGGCACTCGAGACCCAGGCGCGATTTGCGAGTTCGCTCGGCGTGAGCGAACCGCCAGCGAGCATGAGGGCGCGCATGACGGCCATCTCGCCGCTGAGGGCTTTGTCCACAAAGCGCGAAACGCGCTGGTGAATGCCGCCAAACTCGATAAGGAGTTGATGCCCAAGCTCATGGAAATCGGTATCTTCCACCGAAAGCCCCTAACACTAGAAACTATTTTCGGTAGAAGATGATACCCCCGTCTAACCGTTCCATTCGGTAGATTTTTGGAACATACCTAGAAAACTGTCTTCGCGGGCATTTCGCGCTCCCGCTCCGCCGAAAAGTAGAGTTCTAGGTACGTCCCAACCGTCTACTCATAGGCACTTTACCCTGCTAAAGCTGGCATAACAGCTAGAGTGTAGGACGTATAAAGGCAAGGGGAAATATCAAACAATTCGGTGAACGGTAGCTGATGGCGGGAGCGTTTCCTGCGGATTTGTTAAAAACGGACTCATGTTACAAAAAAAGAAACATATAACAGCCCTGATGAAGGGGGTGGCTATGTTATCCTTCACAAACGGGTGAAATCTTGGGTTTAGGGTTGCAAGACCAAGGTGGATAAACGTTTTCCTTGTGCTAATGCGCAGCGGAAAGCGAATGAAGCCGGTCATGCAGGTCTAACATTCAAGAATTCAATAAGCAGCGGTGTGAGAGAGCGCCGCATTACACGTAACTAGGAGCGTGGTTACATAATGCAGGAGGCATGGGAAGGCTTCAAGGAAGGCATCTGGACGGGAGAGGTTGACGTCCGAGACTTCATTCAGAAGAACTACACCCCCTACGAGGGCGACGAGTCGTTCCTCGCTGGTCCGACCGAGCGTACCAAGGAGCTGTGGGGCGAGGTACTCGACCTGCTGCTCAAGGAGCGTGAGCAGGGCGGCGTCCTTGATATGGACACCAAGACCGTCACGGGCATCGTGAGCCATCCCGCTGGCTACATCGATAACGCCCAGCGCGACAAGGAGACCATCGTCGGTCTCCAGACCGACGAGCCGCTCAAGCGTGCA
>CAUGKA010000211.1 GCA_959599615.1 uncultured Collinsella sp.
GAGCAGGTTGCGGAACAGGTAGTCCCCGAGCCCACTGAGACTTCGGTCCGTTCCGCGGCAGGGGAGGGTGCATCGTCTGTTGAGCCCGCTGCGCCTGTCGAGGCCAGCGAAGTTCCCGTTGTCGATCCGGCTTTGCGCCCGCACCGTCGCGGTCGCAAGCCTAAGGCCTTTGTCGAGGCCGAGAAGGCCGCAGCCGCAGCCGCCGCCGCTCGGGATGCTGCGGCGACCGCCAAGTCCTCAACTGCTGCCGATGAACCCGTCCAGGATGCTACGACTTCCGAGGCCGTTTCTGCCGATGCCGAGCCCACCGACGTCCGTCCCGGTCGCAGGCGTCGCACTGCTGCTAAGCGCACGTCCAAGGCTAAGGCTGCCAAGAAGGGCGCGTCCGAGGATTCCACCGAGACGACCGCCGATGTATCGACTGATGCCGCCGAGCCCCAGGACGTCGAACAGCCTGCATCCGAGAAGCCCAAGCGCGGTCGTAAGAAGTCCGTTAAGGCCAAGGCCGCCGAGCAGCATGCTGATGTCGAAGCGCAGGTTGATTCTGGCGCCGAGGCCAATGACGCCGCTGCGGCCAATGTTGACACCACCGCAACCGATGGTGCCGCCCCCGCCGAGAGCGAAGACGGCGCTCGCCCCAACCGTCGCCAGCACAAGCGCAACGAGGAGCGCAACGAGCGCAAGGACGAGCGCAACAACGACCGTCGCAACCGCCAGCGCGATCGCAAGCAACGCAACAAGGAGCGTAATGCCGCTCCCACCGAGCCCACGCTTTCGCGCGAGGAGCTCGCGGCCATGAAGGTCGCCGAACTGCGCGAGAAGGCCAAGGAGTTCGAGATCGAGACGACCGGCAAGAAGAAAGCCGAGCTCGTCGAGGAAATCTACACCACCGCCGCGAAGGCCGAGGGCTTCCGCGACATCAAGGGTATTCTGCAGATTCGCCCGGACAGCTCCGGCATCATCCACGCCCATGGCTACATGAAGTCCAACGACGACGCCTTCGTGCCCGCCTACCTCATCCGCTCCGCGCGTCTGCGCACGGGTGATGTCATCGAGGGCTCGCTGCGTCCTTCGCGCGGCGGCGACAAGCGCGCCGGTCTCGCCAAAATCACGACCGTCAACGGTCTGGACCCCGAGCAGATTCGCAACCGCCCCAAGTTCGGCGACCTCACCCCGGTCTATCCCAATGAGCCGCTGCGCATGGAGCACGGCAAGGATTCCATCACCGGTCGCGCCATCGACATCGTGTCGCCGATCGGCAAGGGTCAGCGTGGCCTGATCGTGTCTCCGCCCAAGGCCGGCAAGACCACGATCCTCAAGAAGATCTGCCAGTCTATCTCGATTAACAACCCCGAGGTGCACCTCATCTGCCTGCTCGTCGACGAGCGCCCCGAAGAGGTCACCGATATGCAGCGTTCCATCAAGGGCGAGGTTGTGGCGTCGACCTTCGATATGCCCGCCGACAACCACACTCGCGTGGCAGAGCTCGTCATCGAGCGCGCCAAGCGCATCGTGGAGCTGGGCGGCGATGTTGTGGTGGTGCTTGACTCTATCACACGTCTTGCCCGCGCCTACAACTTGGCGGCGCCCGCCTCAGGCCGCATCCTTTCGGGCGGCGTCGATTCGGCGGCACTGTATCCGCCCAAGCGCTTCCTGGGCGCAGCCCGCAATATCGAGAACGGTGGCTCGCTCACCATCCTGGCCTCTGCCCTCATCGACACCGGTTCCAAGATGGACGAAGTCATCTTTGAGGAGTTCAAGGGCACCGGCAACATGGAGCTTAAGCTCGACCGCGACCTGGCCGACCGCCGCATCTTCCCGGCTATCGACCCCGTTGCTTCCGGTACGCGTAACGAGGACCTGTTGGTCGACGAGCAGATGCGTCCGTTTGTCTTTGGTCTGCGTCGCATTCTTGCCGGCATGAACAACACCGAGCGCGCAGCCGCATCGTTTATCAAGGGTCTTAAGGGCACCAACACCAACCAGGAGTTCCTGGTGCGTTCGGCCAAAAAACACAGCGACTACGAGCAGACGTTCTAGGTTGTCATCCACGCGCAGCGATAGTCATCAATGCGATAAAGGGTCGGGGCTTTGAGCCTCGGCCCTTTTCCATAGCGCCGCTCCGCGCTTATTTTTGACCGTAAGACCGACGAGCAGCAGGTTTCCCGTTTCAATCCGACATCGTCACTTGCAATCGACAGAGCGGTTTCGCATAATAACTTTTAAGCTTCGCGACGGAAAACGCAGATGAAACGAACCATATACCGTTGCTTTGGGGCATAGCCCCGCTTCATCTTCTCTCGCGCAGCCAACTGAATGATGCGATTTGGGTGCTGGAAGATGGGGAGAGCTCATGGCTTCTTCTGATGCAACACAACGAGCAGTCCTTGCCGGACTTTCGTGCGGGATCGGCCTTGCCGCTCCCGTGGTTATGTATGCCGCGACGCTGCCGTTTTCGTCGGTGAACGAGACGGTCGTGGCGGGTGCGGTTCCCTTCTCCGTGGGCGCGGTGGCGGGCGTGGGTATCTATGCCGCCTCGCTGGGTATCTCCGAGTATCGTGCGCAGCGTGAAGAGCGTCTGTTCCAGCCCGATGCCATGGGCGGTGCCGCCAATCTCAATCAGCATCAAAGCGAGTTCAAGACCGCCTCGATTCCAGCTCAGCAGCAGGATGCGACTCCATACGCTGCGGCTTCTGCTTCTCAGGCTCAGTCGGAGCAGTCTACCTCGGCATTCCTTTCCGGCCTGACTGGTGCGTTCCAGCGCCGTCAT
>CAUGKA010000212.1 GCA_959599615.1 uncultured Collinsella sp.
AGTCGACACGCTTACCCAGCAGGTTCTGACGGAAACGGCCCTGCTTACCCTTGAGCGAATCCGACAGCGACTTGAGCGGGCGGTTCGACTCGTTCTTCACGGCGTTCGACTTACGCGAGTTGTCGAAGAGCGAGTCGACAGCCTCCTGCAGCATACGCTTCTCGTTGCGCAGAATCACCTCCGGAGCCTTGATCTCGATCAGGCGTTTCAGACGGTTGTTGCGGATGATGACGCGGCGGTAGAGGTCGTTCAGGTCCGACGTGGCGAAACGTCCGCCGTCCAGCGGCACCAGCGGGCGCAGCTCGGGCGGAATCACCGGAATCACGTTCAGCACCATCCATTCGGGCTTGTTCTTGCCCTCCGAAGCGCGGAACGACTCGATGACATTCAGGCATTTCAGCGCCTCCGACTTACGCTGCTGCGAGGTCTCGGTCGAGGCCTTGTGGCGCAGGGCATAGGACATCGTGTCGAGGTCCACCTGCTGTAACAGCGTATAAATCGCCTCGGCGCCCATCATGGCGACGAACTTGTTGGGGTCCGAATCGTCCAGCGACTGGTTGCCCTTCGGCAGCGCAGCCACGACGTCGAGATACTCCTTCTCCGAGAGCGTGGCCAGACGCTCGATGCCCTGCTCGGAAGCGGCGCCGGCATTGATCACGACGTAACGTTCGTAATAGACGATCGCCTCGAGCTTCTTCGACGGAATACCCAGCAGGTAGCCGATCTTCGAAGGCAGCGAGCGGAAATACCAGATATGCACCACCGGAACCACCAGCGAGATGTGTCCCATGCGTTCGCGGCGCACCTTCTTCTCGGTCACCTCCACGCCGCAGCGGTCGCAGACGATGCCCTTGTAACGGATACGCTTGTACTTACCGCAGTGGCACTCGTAATCCTTCACCGGGCCGAAGATGCGTTCGCAGAACAGACCGTCACGCTCGGGCTTGTAGGTACGGTAGTTAATGGTCTCGGGCTTCAGCACCTCGCCGCTCGACTGGGCCAGAATCTCCTCGGGGGAGGCCAGGCCGATCGAAATCTGGCTGTAACCATTATTCGGTTTATTGTCTTTGGTAATTGACATATTTGTTCTCGTTTTTCTTTTCCTCTTAAATACACCTTACTCGAGTTTCACCGACAGGGCCAGACCGCGCAGCTCGTGCAGCAGCACGTTCATAGCCTCGGGAATACCCGGCTTGGGCAGGTTCTCGCCCTTGACGATGGCCTCGTACGCCTTGGCGCGGCCCATCACGTCGTCGGACTTGATGGTCAGAATCTCCTGCAGGATATTGGCGGCGCCGAAACCTTCGAGCGCCCAAACCTCCATCTCACCGAAACGCTGACCGCCGAACTGCGCCTTGCCGCCGAGCGGCTGCTGGGTGATGAGCGAGTAGGGACCGATCGAACGCGCGTGCATCTTGTCGTCGATCATGTGGCCCAGCTTGAGCATGTAGATCACGCCCACCGTGGCCGGCTGGTCGAACATCTCGCCCGTGCCGCCGTCGTAGAGATACGTGCGGCCGCTGTGCGGAATGCCCGCCTGCGCCGTGTACTCGTTGATCTGGTCGAGCGAAGCGCCGTCGAAAATCGGCGTTGCGAATTTCAACCCCAGCTCGCGGCCGGCCCATCCCAGGACGGTCTCGTAAATCTGGCCGAGGTTCATTCGCGAAGGCACACCCAGCGGGTTCAGGCAGATGTCGACGATGGTTCCGTCCTCAAGGAAAGGCATATCCTCGTCGCGCACGATACGCGCCACGATACCCTTGTTACCGTGACGTCCGGCCATCTTGTCACCCACCTTCAGCTTACGCTTCTTGGCGATGTAGACCTTGGCCATCTGGATGACGCCCGTCTGCGGGAGCTCGTCGCCATTGGTGATGTTGTATTTCTCACGCTTGATGGCGGCGTCGGCCTTCTTCCACTCGATGGTGTAGTTGTTGATCGTAGCCTCGATCAGCGCATCGGTGTGGGCGTCGCCCGTCCAGTTGCATGAACCGAGGTTGAGATACCCCATCACCACGCCGGTCTTTTCGTCCGTCGATTTGCGGGCGATCTCCTCCAGCATCTTCTGCGAGAATTTCGTACCCGCGGGGTACAGCTCCACGCCGAAATAGTCGGTCACACCCGTCGCAGTCTTGCCCTGGAGCAGGGTCCACAGCTTCGAAACCAGACGCTTCGTGAGCTCCGAAATTTCGGCTGCGAATTTCTCGTCGAGCTTGTCCAGCTGCGCCTTCTCAGCGCTCTTGCCCTTCTTGCCCTCCTTGTTGGCGCGGCTGTAGAGCTTGGTGTCGATCACCACGCCGTGCAGCGACGGCTGGGCCTTCAGCGAAGCGTCCTTCACGTCGCCGGCCTTGTCGCCGAAAATCGCACGGAGCAGCTTCTCCTCGGGCGAAGGATCGCTCTCGCCCTTCGGGGTGATCTTACCGATCAGGATGTCGCCCGGGTGGATGTTGGCGCCGATACGGACGATACCGTTGGCGTCGAGGTCCTTCGTAGCGTCCTCCGAAACGTTGGGAATATCCGAGGTCAGTTCCTCGACACCGCGTTTGGTGTCGCGAACCTCCATGATGTACTCGTCGACATGCACCGAGGTGAAGATGTCCTCGCGCTGGATACGCTCCGAAATCACGATGGCGTCCTCGAAATTGTATCCCTTCCAGGGCATGAACGCCACCTTCAGGTTGCGGCCCAGGGCCAGCTCGCCGTGCTGCGTCGAGTAACC
>CAUGKA010000213.1 GCA_959599615.1 uncultured Collinsella sp.
AAGCTGAAGAAGCGGTAGCACTCTTCGATAGCAGCGGCGTAGGCATCCATGATCTGGTCGCGGGTGGCAAGCGCGCTCACGAGCATCATGAGCGTGGAGCGCGGCACGTGGAAGTTTGTGATCAGCGCGTCGACCACGTGATAGGTCGATCCGGGCATGAGGTAGAGCTGCGTCGTGGCGTTCTCGCGCACCACGATGTCACCGCGGCCAAGTGTATCGGCCCCGTCCTCGCGGCCCTCAAAATAGCGCGCCGTCACGGCCGGATCGGACACCGGTGCCTCAGCGTCAAAGGCGCTCTCGAGCGAGCGCACTGCGGTGGTACCGACAGCAATCACGCGGTGTCCCTCGGCCTTAGCCTTATGCACGGCGTCGACAACCTCCTGCGACACGTGGTAGCGCTCGGTGTGCATCACGTGCTGCGTGGGGTCGTCCTCCTCCACCAGACGGAAGGTATCGATGCCCACCTCGAGTTCGACGGCGGCAAACTTGGCACCCTTGGCCTCGATGGCAGCCATAAGCTCGGGCGTAAAGTGCAGACCCGCCGTGGGAGCGGCAGCCGAGTGCTCTTCCTTCATGGCGTAGACGGTCTGGTACTTTTCGGGGTCGCCCTCGTAATCGGTAATGTAGGGCGGCAGCGGCACGTGGCCGGCAGCATGGATGGCCTCGTCGAGCGTGCGCGGGTCGCCGGCGGCATTGCAACCGGCCGGCTCAAAGCGCACCAGACGGCCTCCGCGGCTATCGGTGACAAAGTCGATGACCTCGGCCGTCAGCACCACGGGAGCCCCCTCGGGCGCATGGGCGCCACCGGCGCGATACTCAATCTGAGCACCGGGCTTCAGGCGCTTGCCCGGCTTGACCAGGCACTCCCACACATGGCCGAGCGGATCCACATCCTCACGGCGCTTGAGCAGCAGCGTCTCGACCACGCCACCCGAGCCGGCTTTGCGACCGATCAGGCGGGCCGGCATCACGCGCGTCTGGTTGATGACGAGCACGTCGCCCGGCTCGATATAGTCGATGATGTCGCGGAAGATGCGGTGCTCAACGGTACCGCCGTGCTCCAGCGGCTTCCCCGCCTGGGAGCCTTTGCGATCCACCACCAGCAGGCGGCAGGAGTCGCGCGGCTCGGCAGGAGCCTGGGCAATCAGTTCCTCAGGAAGGTTGTAGTCAAAATCATCGGTACGCATAGACACGTCGGATACTCCTTATATAGCTAAAGTCCGCTCTACATCCTAGCAGGCTGACGTCCCAAACGAACTACTTTATGGCGGCTTTGCGCTCGTCGCGGATGCGGGCGCGGTCCATGGCCGCCTCGACAGCAGAAAAGCGGCAGCCGCAGTAGTTCTGTCGATACATGCCCAGTTCGCGCGAACGGCGCGTAGCCTCGGGATAATACGGGCGAAAATCGCGAATCACCGGAGTGAGACCGCGGGCGGCAGCCAAACGCTCGAGCACGTCATTGCAGGTGTCGAACAACTGATACGGAGAGACGGCGAGCGTCGTGCCCACGTATTCAAACCCGCGCTCCCGAGCCACGCGGCACGCCTCGGCCAGACGCAGGGCATAGCACGCGCGACAGCGACGGGGCCGATCGGCACCCAGCGGGGCCACGCCGGCCTCCCAGCGCTCGCGATCCTCCTCGGCCTCGATGAGCTCGATGTCGCCGTCGGCACACCACCGGCGCAGCTCGTCCAGGCGACGCTGCCATTCATTGTGCGGCTGAATATTGGGGTTGGCCCAGCAGATCGTGGGTTCAAACCCCTCCTCGCGCAGCAGGCGAACCGGCTCAAGCGAGCATGGTGCACAGCACGCATGCAGCAACAACGACTTCATCGACATCTCCTCACCCAAAAAAGCGCACGCCAAAGGACGTATCCTCGCAGGCGACAATGCGGCGGTCGCGCAGGATGGTCCGCACGTAATACCAATCGCCCACGCAGCCCGACAAGTGCAGACCAGCCGCCAGGTAGCACAGCAGCAGATAGCCCGAGAACGCAAACCCCAGGGCAAACGCCACCGTCAAAACAACCGTGGGCGCCAGGCAAATGGCCATGTACCGCCGACGCGAATACACAACGCCCTCGGAGCAGGCATAGATCATCGCCGTCTCACGATTCGCGCCAAAGGTCACATGCGCGCCCGCAGGCGCCAGCAGCTTAAAAAACACCGCATGCACCAGCTCGTGCACGGCAAACGACGCTGCAGAAACCGCAGCCACACCGACCATCCAGCCCACGACGGTGGTCCAGCCGCCCGCCTCAGCCGCGTCCAAGTCCGCAGGCCCGCCCAGCAGCATAAACATCGGCACCAGGCACACGGCAAACACCGCGATCACGGCCATCCCCCACACGAAGCAAGCGTGTAGAAAATCCTCGTCCTCAAACGCATGTATGTTGGAAATCTCATTCATAGCATCTTAGGATAGCGCCCCTGCCACGTACCCGTCCGCATGTGCGATAATGTCGAACGATATGCACGAATTGACCACCGCGTCACCAGGCCTTGCGCCCGGCCGCGCTCTTACAATATGCGAAGGAGTCCCATGGCATCCAAATACTCCATGAACGACCGTCCCAGCTGGCCTCGCCGCGCCATCGTTACCGCCGGCGAGCCCTACGGCAACAAGGGCCTTCACTTTGGCCACGTTGGCGGCGTCTTTGTCCCGGCCGACTTCTTCGCCCGCTTCCTGCGTGACCGCCTGGGCCGCGAAAACGTC
>CAUGKA010000214.1 GCA_959599615.1 uncultured Collinsella sp.
CGCGAGCAGCGCTTCAACACGCTCGACCTTGTCGCCCGGCAGCAGCTGCGCGTGGAACTCGTCGAGACCGAGTTGCTTGGCCACAGACGCTGCAACCTCCTCGCGGTCGCCCGTGAGCATGACGGTTCGGTTGATACCGGCGGCATGCAGGTCGCGAATCGTTTGCTCGGCATCGGCCTTAACGGTGTCTGCAATCACGATGTGGCCGACATACACGCCGTTCACGAGCACGTGGAGGATTGTGCCGGCAACCTCACAGTCCGGTGCTTCAACGCCGGCCGCGGCGAGCATCTTGGCGTTGCCGACGACGACGTGCTTGCCGTCGATGGTTGCCGTCACGCCGTGGCCCGCGTCGTTGGCGGAGTCGCTCACGCGCTTGGGGTCGACCTCGCCCTGGTAGGCGTCGCGCACGGACTGCGCGATGGGATGGTCGGAGAACGACTCGGCGAGGGCTGCGACCTCGAGTAGCGACTGCTCGGTATAGCCTGCCTCGGGGTGCACCGCGACGACCGAGAACGTGCCGTTGGTGAGGGTGCCCGTCTTGTCAAAGACGACGGTGTCCACATCGGCGAGCGTCTCGAGGTAGTTGGAACCCTTGATGAGAACGCCCAGCTTGGACGCGCCGCCGATGCCGCCAAAGAAACTGAGCGGCACGCTGATCACGAGCGCACACGGGCAGCTGACGACCAGGAAGGTCAGGCCGCGCAGGATCCAGTCGGACCAGGCGCCGGTGACCAAACCGCCGCCGAGCGCGAGTACCGCGGCCGCGCCGGTGACGGCGGGCGTGTAGACGCGGGCGAAGCGCGTGATGAAGTTCTCGGTGCGCGCCTTCTTTTCGCTGGCATTCTCCACGAGTTCCAGGACGCGCGCGACGGTGGACTCGCCAAAGGGCTTGGTGGTGCGCACGTGGATGAGGCCCGTCATGTTGATGCAACCGCTGATGATATCGTCTCCGGTTTTGGCCGGACGGGGGACTGACTCGCCCGTGAGTGCGGCGGTGTCGAGCTGGGTTTCGCCCTCGACGATGACGCCGTCGATAGGCACGCGCTCGCCGGGCTTGACCACGATCACGGTGCCGACGGCGATGTCATCGGGGAAGACTTGCTCGAGCGTGCCGTCGGGCTGCTCGACGTTAGCGTAGTCGGGCGCGATGTCCATCATGGCACTGATCGACTTGCGGCTCTTGCCCACAGCGTATGCCTGGAACAGCTCGCCGACCTGGTAGAACAGCATGACGGCGGCGCCTTCGGCCATGTGCGGGTCGGTATCGGGGAAGAGCACCATGGCAAACGCGCCGATGGTCGCGACTGCCATAAGGAAACTCTCGTCGAAGGCCTTGCCGCGGCGGATGTTATTGAATGCCTTTTGCAGTACGTCGTAGCCGGCAATCAAAAACGGCACGAGGAACAGCGCGAAGCTGGCGTAGATGTTGCCGGGCTCCCCAAATGCGATAGTGAGGGCGCCGAGCTCGTCGAGGGCATAAACAACGGCAAAAACGCCCAGTGCTACCAGGATGCGGTTGCGCTTGTGCTCAAGGGACTCTTTCTTCTTGTGCTTCTTCTTTTTCTTTTTGGGATCGGCGGCTGCCATGATTCAAACCTCCCATTTGAGTGTATGAACACTTGCTCATATAATTTCGCGAGCAAAGGCCGCGGCAAGCGCGGCCTCGCAGGTCAACGTATGCGCGGGTTAGAGAATGATCTCGCAGTCCGGCTCGGCGTCGGCGGTGAACTCAACGACGCGGTCCAGGACCTCGTCGAACTTGGCGTCGTCGGCCTCGAGCGTCAGCTTCTGGGTCATAAAGTTGACCGAAACGGACTTGACGCCCTCGAGCTTGGCAAGTTCGTCCTGAAGCTCGCGCGCGCAGTTGGCGCAATCGATCTCGTCGAGCTTAAACTGCTTTTTCATGGTGGGTTCCTTTCCCTGTGTTAGCGGTCTGGGTGCCGGCCGCGCTGATACCGTGGGTGATTGCTATTCGCAGATATGGCTCATGCCCTGGTTAAGCATGGTGTAGACGTGATCGTCGGCGAGCGAGTAGAGAATGTTGCGGCCGTCGCGGCGGAACTTGACCAGGTGCGACTGCTTAAGCGTGCGCAGCTGGTGCGATACTGCCGACTGCGAGGTTGCGGTCGCCTCGGCGATGTCGGCCACGCAGAGCTCGCGGCCCATGAGGGCATAGAGAATCTTGATGCGTGTGGTGTCGCTGAAGACCTTGAACAGGTCGGCCAGGTCGTACAACAGCTCCTCGTCGGGAAGGTCCTCGGGCGAGCAGGTGGTGGGGATCATGGGCTCGGTGGCCTCGATGCCAGTCTTTGTTTCATCAGCGTGGCTGCTCATTGCAATATCCTTTCATATGAACATGCGCTCATATAACTTACTTCCGATTATATGAGCGCATGTTCATATGTCAATACAATTTACGTTAACTTCGATGACTGCTTGCCGCCTCTGCGATTTTCTGCGGGTTGGGAGACATCGACGCAATGCTCGCCAACATATTTCGAGATGTTCGGCCAGCATGCTAAGAAAGCCACCTTGAGAAGCATTAGGACTGTTCATATTTGTACTTTATCGTGTTAAATACAGCGAGAATCAGTTCTTCCTCTACGGGAGTTCCTGCAGAATCAGTTTTATCTAAAGTTATATTGAGCATTGCTGCAGCCAATCTGGCACATCGGTGGCCGAATAAG
>CAUGKA010000215.1 GCA_959599615.1 uncultured Collinsella sp.
TTGAGCTTTATAGCGACCAACAAGAAAGGGCGCCGACCATCGCGGTCGGCGCCCTTTTTTGGTGCACAGGGATTGAGTTGGTCTGAACCACCGCAAGGGTGCCCGGCCCCTTTGCGGTGGTTGGCGGTTAGGCGGAGGGAAGGCCCGGGGTGTTGGCGGCCTGCTGCGGCTTGAGGCGGGCGTTGCGCCAGATGATCTGGATGACGTAGCCGAGCGTAAAGACGAAGGCTACGCCGCTGACAAAGCTGCCCATGAGGGGAAGTGCCGTGAGTGCGCCTGCGGCGATACCGCCCACGGCGGCCATGGCGTAGCGGTTCTGGCTGTGTCCGATCATGCGTGCGATCGCGGTGCCCGTAAATGCCGCCGAGACCAGAGCGATGCCGATCACGGCGCACATGAGGGCTCCGGCGAGCGACAGACCTGCAATCGAGATGATGAGCAACAGGACGGCGGGAACGGCGGCCACCGTGCCCAAAAGACCGCTCACCCACAGAGGGGTAGGTCGTTGACGAAGCATGCCGGCGGCGCTGGCGGTCGCGCGCGGAAAGACGAGCTCGAGGAGGATCGAGACAAAGCAGGTAGAAAGCGCCGCGGCGACGATGCCGCCGATGGTGTCGTTAATCGTTGAGGTGTCTTCGTTCTCGGTGCGGTCGATCTTGAGGGCTCCGACCTGAGCGCCCTCGGCCCGCTCGGGATCCTCGGAGATATGGGCGTTCACCGTGCCGGTGACGCGGGCGTTTTTGCCCAGGATGAGTTTGTCGGCCCAGACCTCGACATCGCCATCGACGGTGCCGTCGATGGTTACCGTACTGCCCGCGAGCGCTGCCGACTTGGCAGATCCGCGCAGGGCAACAGTATCGCCCATCGCGTAAAAACAGTTGGCGGTGCTACCGGTGTTGAGCACGACATGCTGACCGGCTACCGTCACACTGCCATCGATTGCGGTTTTGGAGATATCGATGGTGCGCGCCGCCAGGCGAATAGCGCCGCCTACGGTGCAGTCGCGAATCGATAGGCTGTCGCCCGCCGCGATAATATCACGGTCGATAGAGGCGTCGTCCAGGTTAAGGTTTTGGCCGGCCCAGTACAGGTCGCCCTCGGCGCCAGACGGATTTGAGTCGGCTTCGGTTGCGAGTACGTTGCCCGCGGTGTCTGTGCCGGCGAACGACGCC
Organism: uncultured Collinsella sp.; assembly: GCA_959599615.1. Classification (GTDB taxonomy): domain Bacteria; phylum Actinomycetota; class Coriobacteriia; order Coriobacteriales; family Coriobacteriaceae; genus Collinsella. The sequence goes on from CAUGKA010000215.1 coordinate 1,173, forward strand.
GTGGGAAGCGCGGTCAGCGCAAGTGCAATCAGTGCGAATAGGAGGGCGATGCGGGGCTGCGCTTTGCGGCGCTTGGTCGATGGTTCTAGGTTGCAGGGCATGGTGAATCCTCCGTTAGATACTCGGCATATATCTAACAGGGTACCCAACGCGCGAGCGCTCTAAAAGAACCTCTCGGTTGCATTTCGAAGGGTCGTGCCGTGCTGTCTACTTTTTGCGATGCAAGAAGCGCGCGATGTCTTCTTCGGTGGGGCTTTTGATGTCAAAGCGCAGTGAGAGCCAGCGCAGACCCATGGTCACGACAACGCATACAATCAGCGCGACGATATTGCTGACCAAGCCACTCATGACGAGGCTTACATAGCTTGCTGATCCGGCGATGGCCGCGATGGCATAAAAGTTAGTACGTTGGAAAATGCCCGGAACCACGCCCATAAAGCCGTCGCGCAGCATGCCGCCGCCCACCGCAGTAAAAAAGCCCATCATGATGCAAACGACGGGTGCAAATCCGTAGACCAGTGCCTTGTCTGCGCCAGTTGCCGCATAGATGCCGACTGAGATGATGTCGAGCAGGGGAATGAGTTTGTCGGGCTTATCGACGATTGCCGGGAAGATGTAGATGATTGCCGCCGTGGCGATGGAGAGCGGCAGCGCCATTGGCTGGTTGAGGATGTAGACGTTGCCGACCTGGAGCGTCATGTCACGCAAAAGACCGCCGCCCAGACCGCAGACTACCGCGAGTGCGACTGCGCCCACCAGGTCGAGCTTGTGTGCGCGCGCAACCAGCACGCCCGAGATCGATGCAGCGACAACGGCGAACATCTCGAGCCAAAATGGGATGGCGACCATGGCATCCGAGGCATGTGAGGTAACGGTTATAGCGGCGACGACGGGCAAGATAGGTCCTTTGAGTTGTAGGTTTGAACAATGCCCGTACATAGTACATGTTCGGCGACGATTGCGACCCTATTGCTCGGCAAACGGTCGGGACGGGGTGCGGGCGTAGGCACCAAACGTGTGCGTCAGCATCCAAAGATGTCGAAAATGTCGGTTTTGGAGGGTGACGTGCACGTTTGGGATTCAAGTTGAGAACGAAAGCGATGGGGGCGTGGCTGAATAGGAGGGATGTCTAAATTTTGAGCAGAGCTCAAAATTTATCCGGTCGGCTGGCGCCGACCGCGCTGCGCTAAAAACGCGCCGCTGGCGCGTTTTCTTTACGCTCCGTGCCCTGGCGGGTTCGAATCCCTCCTCCTGCGCATAATTGAAATGTGCCCAAAAAGAAAAAAGCCCCATTGCAGGGGCTTGTACCATCTAATGGCGGAGGAGGAGGGATTCGAACCCTCGTGACCTTATACAGGTCAAACGGTTTTCGAGACCGCCGCATTCAACCACTCTGCCACCCCTCCGCGTGGGGTAAAAACAAAGCAGGCTCTAAGGCCTGCTTTGGAATTAACTGGCGGAGAGTCAGGGATTTGAACCCTGGAGACGCTTTTGACGCCTACACGATT
>CAUGKA010000216.1 GCA_959599615.1 uncultured Collinsella sp.
GTCGGAGTGGCGGAATTGGCAGACGCGCTAGCTTGAGGTGCTAGTGACCGCTTTTTGGTCATGCGGGTTCAAGTCCCGCCTCCGACACCATCGCATTTGAGAAGCCTCTTCGGAGGCTTTTTTGTTACCGATAGACGGTGAGGTCCACGATGGAAACGCTTGAACGCAACGAGTGGGCAGACGTTGCCCAACTAGTCGAGATCACGAGCGATGCTGTCATCATCTGCGAGCTCGACGGAACCATTCTGCATGTGAATAATCGCTTACTTGGTTTGATGTGCGAGGAACGCGCCGACGTCATCGGCGGAGATGTTAAAGACGTCCTGTACTCGTCCGCTTTTGAACGTGCGACGGAACATCGTCTGCCATTTGAAACTGATGGCTCCGAGAACGAACTGATGCTCAAGCTGAGTGACGGCTCTTTTATTCCCGTCTTGGTTCGTGCGGGCTCCGTAACGCCTCCACACATCTTTGGGCGCCGCGCACCACGTGTCCTGGTGGCGCTTCACAGTATCGAGGAACAGTATTCTCACGACCGGCAACTCAAGCGTGCGCTTTCGGAGCTTAGAGTGGCGAACAAGCGCCTCTCTGGCACGCTCTCGGTCATTATGAGTACCGTGGGCTCCGATGAGCTGCCCAGCCTACTTGATACCGTTTTGAACCAGCTTGTAGGAACGCTCGATGCTTCGGGTGCCGCTATCTATTTTTCTGAGAGCGGTGGTTTTAAACTTCGCGGTGTTTCCAAGGAGCTGTACGACAGCTACCTGCCTGAGTTTTTGCCGTATGGCGCTGGCATTCCGACGTATGTTCTTCGTGAGTCGCGTGCCTGTCGCTTGTCGATTCAACAGGACCTTGAGGGCGATAAGGCCGCCTCCGGTATGTTCATGGATCTGGACAATCGTTCTAAGCACCTGTTGCGCATGCAGGATATGCCTCCGTACCGCAGCGAGATCTGTCTTCCCGTTTTTTACGGTACGCAGATCCTTGGCGTGCTGGAAGTTGGTTGGAAACGCCCTCAGGCACCGCTCGCCTATGACGTTAATGTGCTCGAGGTCATTTGCGATTACCTGTCTATCCAGCTGGTCGGCATGGCATCGAGCCTTCGCTCCCGTCGCACGGCCGAGCTTGGCCGCTCGCTCAATGTCTTGCGTGACGAGTTGTTTACCTTTCTAGACGATTCCGCCGCGGCTACCCAGGCGGTATCGTCCGAGATCTGCAATATGCTCAACTGCCATTTTTGCCCTATTGAGTATGACGCCAGTCTGGATTCCTACGTCATAGATTTTGAAGGCGGCAGTCGCGTTGCTTTGCCGGACGATCCCGAGAAGCTTTTCTTTTCCACGACGGCGCCAGCGGCACGTCTGGGGGCTGGCCCTGATGGCTTTGAGGCATCTGTTTTGGGCGGCACGAGCGCCGAGGACCTTAAACACGTCCGTATAACTCGCGTTGACGAATCGATGCCTATGGGAGGCTGGCTTAGGGCGCATGGCCTGCCTTGCCAGGGTCTCTACGTCGACGCCGGCATCGAGGCGGGGCGCCCGCGCTCTGAGGGCGATGGCAAGCACAGTAACGACGCGATCGTTCCTGCTTCTGTTGCGAAGGGCCCGACGACGCACGCGCTGCTGCTTCGTGATGGTAGCCAAGAGCCGATTGATGACCTTGAATATGACTACTTGGTGCACTTGGCTCATGACTTTGAACTGATCTATGAAGGCGAATCTCAAAAGCGTGAGGAGCGCCATATCGCTCAGACCCTTCAGATTGGCATGAGAAATTCACTGGGGGATGTTCCGGGAATCGCCGCCGATTCGGTGTACCTGTCGGCCACGAACTCGGCGTTGGTCGGCGGCGATTTCTATACGCTCATCCGTCTTCCCGACGATTGCGCCGTCATGATTCTGGGCGATGTGTCTGGCAAAGGCATTGAGGCTGCATCGATGTCCGCGCTCGTCAAGACGGCCCTGACGGCATATGCCTGGGAGGGCGCTGGGCCGGCCCGCATGGCACGCTCCCTTAACAGCATGCTCATGGGCTTTTCAAGGGTCGAGACGTTCGTGACGGCCTTTATCGCCAAGATTGACCTTAAAGCCGGACGTGCAACGTATTGTTCGGCGGGCCATCCTCCGACCATGGTCATCAGGCCAGAGTCGATGCCGCTGGGTGGCGGCGAGGCCCGTGGGGGGGAGGTCGAGCTGCTTGGATGCCAATCGGGGGTAATCGGTGCCTTTGAGAGCATGGTATACGAGACAGGCGTGTTTACGTTCGCTCCTGGTGACATGCTATTTATGTACACCGACGGAACAATCGAAGCGCGTGACCGCTCGGGTGCTTTCTTTGGCGAGCAGCGCCTTCGCGACCTTCTGCTCTCTGTCTCGGGTGAGGGCGTGTCGGGCATTTGCGGCAAGGTCTTGGGCGAGCTTGACCGATTTACCGAATCGGCGCTGGACGATGACATTGCATTGGTGTCCCTTGAGTTTTTACGGGGTCGTTCATAGACGACGCTGGGCGGGCTGAATCCGTACGGTTGGGGAAACGAATGCATCGAGTGGGCTTTTTTGGGGAACCATGGTCGTATGAATGAGTGGAATGACATAGTGGTTTTGACGCCACCAGGCGATATCGACATCGCCACGGTGGCTGCGCTGCGTC
>CAUGKA010000217.1 GCA_959599615.1 uncultured Collinsella sp.
CGAGATAGCCCTCCTGGTCGAAATGCATGATCTCGATCTTCTCGGTTTCCTTCATTTGTCTCTCCTTTCTGGGGTTGTTTCCACATCCCCCATGCCAACGGGCATCAAAACCCGCTTACATTCCGTAACACTCAGCCGCTTTGGCCTTAAGCGCATTGACTGACTCTTCGTAGCCCTCTGCCTTGACCTCCATTTGCTTGGAGACGGTATCGAGATACGGGTGCACGTTCCATGACTTCAGACGCTCGGCAATCATGGCCGCAATCGTCTGGAAGAACACAAGATTGGGAATTGCGCTGAGCAGCGGAGCCACCTGAGGCACCGCAACCTCGTGAGCCCTACCCTTGGGATGGGCCGTGAGCAGCACCGTTTTTGCCGTAACGTTCGATAGCGCATCGGCGATATTCGCAAGACGCTCCGACCCCTGCGGATCGTCGACGATAAACACCAGATAGCCCGGAACGATCTGCATCTCGGGACCGTGGACGAACTCCTCGCCTTCGTGATGCATGGCAGGAATCTTGATGGTCTCGCTCAGCTTGAGCGCTGCCTCCTCGGCAACACCATAGTTGGGGCCGTTGCCGACGACCATGGCGGGCATGTGCTCAGAAAGCTCGAGCATGTGATCTTGGACATATGCCTCGGCGGTCTTGCACATCACGGCATTAGCCTGGATAGCCTCGCGCAGGTCATCAAGACGCTGAGCAACGCCCTTGGCGTCAATCGTTCCGCGCGCCTGACCGCCGTAAATACCAAAGAGCACCAGGTACTCAACGAGAACCTCGACGCCCAGAGTCACAAAGTCCACCGACTCGACACCCACACCGTAGTCAAGAACGATGCCAGCGTGTTCCTTGATGGGTGCCTCGACGTTTGCCGTGAGCGCAACTGCAGCCATATCGTGTGCACGCATGTAATCGAGCGCCGCAATCGTATTGGTCGAATAGCCGCTCTGCGAGACGGCGATGTTGAGCGCATGCTGCGGATAGGTGTGTTCAAAATCGACGAAGGCCTCGGGCGTCACAACGGACACCTGCATCTGCAGCGCATCTTGCAGGTAATCGCGGGCGCAATCGGCGGCATGGCGCGACGAACCCGAAGCAACGATGCGCAGTGCATCAAAAGAACCGGACTGGAAAATATCAACGAGCTGCGCTACCAGCTCAGACGAACGCTCGAGGTTCTCCCCCATACGCACATGGGCAAGCTGAACGTAATCGAGCATCTTCATCGTCTCACCTCGTAACAAATCATTAGTATTTGATACCAATCACAGTTACAGGTTACGGCTTTTTGATACCTCTTTGTCGATTAATTTATCCCCATCGGCGAACGGTCGATTTTGAGCCATGTAAGGTTGTATATACGGTCTGCTCAACGAATCAAAATTCCGTCAACTTTTCAGCCCGTTATGCAAAAAACCAGCTAGTACGTATAGGTATATCCACCCGCATCACCGCGGTTAAACGACTTGACGTACTCGATCGCCTGGCCGCTCGCATCGAAGCTTACGCACTCCAGCGTCAAGGCAAGATCACCCTGCTCCAGTCCAAGCAGGCCGGCATCTCGTGCGCCCAGCGCTTCGATATCGAGCTTTTCCTGTGCCATAACTGGCTTTCGGCCCAGCATCTCATAGGTCTCGTACAAGCTGAAGACCGACACGTCAATATCTTCGATGGTTGGGAACAGCAGGCAGGGAATCAGCGCCGTCTCGATCGATACGGGGCTACCGTTTATGCAGTTCAGGCGTCGAATGGAATAGAGCAGGTCGTCCTCGGCGATGCCAAACAGGTCAGCGTAGTATGGCCCCGCATAACGCTTGGAACGTGCGAGAATACGGACGGACGGCTCGCCGCCCGAAGCACGGACCGATTCACGGAAACCGCCCGTGCGTTCAAAAAAAGCAGGTACTTTCTGCGCCACAAAGGCACCTTTCCCCCGAACACGGCGAATCTGCCCGCGCCGAACCAGCTCATCGACAGCGCTTCGGATGGTCAAGCGTGTCGTACCAAATTCCTCGGCGAGGTCTTTTTCGGACGGAATCATGGAACCCGTGGGATATGTACCGCGCTCGATACGCTCCTCGATGCGGCGTCGAATGCGCATATAAACCGGGGTGGCATCTACTGTTTCAGCCATTGTTCACCTGCCACACTCCTCATGCCGTTCTCTTCGCCGTTATCGGCAAAGCGAAACTTTGTGGGCAAAATCACCGATTTGCAATGCTCCACAAAACGCATGTCCTTATCAAATTCAATCGAGCTCTCATAGAACACCGGCGTTCCCTCTTCTTGCTGGAGCAGCTCGGCCTCTTCGACGTTCAAACGCGAGATAGAGATATGCTCACGTCCATGCTCAACACGCACGCCGCCTTCTTTGAGCAAGACATCGTAAAGGCTCTCGCACTCAAAATCGTGCTCGGTAAGCGATGGGCACAGGGACAGGTTAACGTGAGCGGTCTCGATTGACGCCGGCTCGCCCTCAATAAGTCGAACGCGCTGCATGCGGAGCAAAGGAGCGCCTACAGACACCCCAAGCTTGTCGGCAAGCGCCTCATCCGCCTCGATGGTCCCGGTGGAAACCAGACGAGAAGAGGGGTGCAGAC
>CAUGKA010000218.1 GCA_959599615.1 uncultured Collinsella sp.
TGCGCCATGTGCTGGTGGATGCGGCCAAGAAGTACGACAAGGTGATTCTGCCGGGCTACACGCATATGCAGCACGCTCAGCCCGTGCTGCTCTCGCATCATCTGCTGGCGTATTCCTGGATGTTCGCGCGCGACTTTACGCGCCTGAAGGCCGCCTTTGATGCCGCCGACAACTGCCCGCTGGGTGCTGCCGCGCTTGCCGGTACGAGCTATCCGCTCGATCGCCAGATGACGGCTGCCGAACTTGGCTTTGCGGGCGTGATTCCCAACTCGCTCGATGCGGTTTCCGACCGTGATTTCCTGCTCGATCTGCATTACGCCGGATCCGTCATGGCGATGCACCTGTCGCGTCTTTCCGAGGAGATCGTGCTGTGGTCGAGCTCCGAATTTGGCTTTATCACGCTTTCAGACTCCTACTCCACCGGCTCGTCTATCATGCCGCAGAAGAAGAACCCCGACTTTGCTGAGCTTATCCGCGGCAAGAGCGGTCGCGTGTACGGCAACCTGGTGCAGCTGCTCGTGACCATGAAGGGCCTGCCGCTTGCTTATAACAAGGACTTGCAGGAGGACAAGGAGGGCGCGCTCGATACCGCTCACACGCTCATGCAGTGCCTGTCCGTTATGGCCGGAATGATTTCGACCTGGACCGTCAACGAGGATGCCATGGCGCGCGAGTGCGGCGTGGGCCACTTGGCAGCCACTGATGTTGCCGATTACCTGGCTAAGCGTGGTCTGCCGTTCCGTGAGGCACATGCCGTGGTGGGCCATCTGGTCCTGATGTGTGAGAAGCACGGCTGCAATCTTGAGGACCTGCCGTTTGAGGTGTTCCAGGAGGCAAGCCCGCTCTTTGAGCGCGACATTACCGAGGCGCTCGACATCCCGTCGATTGTCGCCGCACGCACGATCGAGGGCGGTACCGCCCCTGCCGCCGTTGCCGTGCAGCTGCAGCGTGCCGAGGCGCAGCTCGTGGCCGACGAAGGCGTGTTTGGATCGCTAACCAAGGTTGTCGAGATGGGTCACGGGGCAAAGTAGAGGTTTGGCTGAAGACGTATTGTCCATTTATTGATAAATCGTTTTTGCTTTACGGGCGTCTGCTGATGCGGGCGCCCCTATTTTGCTGCTATGGGGGAGGGGCTTGTCGAGAACTTCTGTAGGACCTTTGGGCAGGTTGTGAAGGGGGTACGTTCGCGGGTGGCAACCGACCGCCCGCTCTGTTCCATGTGGTTGATGAGCGGTCGGATGGTACTCTAATCGGGCTTCGAAACAGAAGTGACATATATGGAGCGCTTTAATAAATTGCAGCGTTTCAATAAACAGCTTTTTGTTTAACTGCAGCTAAAACTCTGTTACGATGCAGTCCAGGCGGGTGCCGGAATGGGACTTGGGCACGCGCGAACCTACTTGAAAGGCTACCTTATGGCTATCGAGAAGACCTTCATCATGATTAAGCCCGACGCCGTGCGCGACCGCAAGATCGGCGAGATCGTTGCTCGTATTGAGCGCAGCGGCCTTGTCATCGAGCGCATGGAGATGACCACGCTCGAGCGTGCTACCGTCGAGGAGCACTACGCCCATCTGGCCGACAAGCCCTTCTTTGGCGGTCTCTGCGACTTTATGACGAGCGGTCCGGTCGTCAAGATGGTCGTTTCTGATCTCTCCGCTGTTTCCAAGATGCGCACCCTTATGGGCGCTACCAACCCGCTTGATGCTGCTCCTGGCACCATCCGCGGCGACTTCGCTGTCGATGTCAATGCCAACGTGATCCATGGCTCCGACTGCCTGGAGAACGCCGAGATCGAGATCAAGCGCTTCTTTGGCTAAACCAGCTTTGACTCCTTAAAGCTGTTAGCGTGTGGCTTGGGCGCCGCGGAATTCCAACCGCGGCGCCCTTTTATATTCCAGTAGATTTTTGGGACATGCCTAGAAATCTACTAAAGAGCCCCCGCCTGGAATGTGCGTGCATTCCAGGCGGGGGCTGTCGCTAGCGTATGGCGTTGTAAGTCTTTAGGCCTCGTCGACGACCTTGAGACCGCGGGTCTGGTCGATCTCGTTGAGGAGGTTGACGCGACGCTCGTGACGGCCGCCCTCAAACTCGGCGTCGAGCCACTCGTCGACAATCATCTTGGCGAGCTCGGAGCCAACGACGCGGGCGCCAAAGGCGAGCACGTTGGTGTTATTGTGCATGCGCGAGAGCTTGGCGCTGAAGGGCTCGGAGCACACGACGGCGCGTACGCCCTCGACCTTGTTGGCAGCCAGGCTAATCCCGACGCCGGTGCCACAGATCAGGATACCCAGGTCGACGTCGCCGTTGGCAACGGCCTTACCCACCTTGTAGCCGGCGATGGGGTAGTCAAAGCTCTCGGAGGTGTCGGTGCCAAAGTTCACGACCTCGCAGCCGCGCTCCTTCAGGTGCTCGGAAATGATGTTCTTGAGCTCGACGGCGGCGTGGTCGTTACCGATACCGATCTTCATGGATGGTTCCTCTCTGGTCTGTGCGGCGCAAATGCTAAAGGTGTTTACCGCGTTCGACTGCATGATAGCGCGACTTTTGCGTAAACGCTCGGGCGTTTTTTGGTCAAACGCTTTAGCAGGCAACAAGACC
>CAUGKA010000219.1 GCA_959599615.1 uncultured Collinsella sp.
CGCGTCAAGTACTACGAGCGCACCGTGGCGCGTGGCATCGTTAACCGATCGAAGCGCGACATTGTCGAGAGCCTCGCGATGCACCCGCTCGTTAATTCGTACTCCTTGGCGAAAGATATCGCCGCGCAGTACTTTGAGCTTAACCGCGACTACATCGACGGCTGGACAGACTAGTCTGGACGTTAAAACTAGAAATTATGGATGGGCGGACCGGCGTTTATATTGGCGCCCGTTCGCCCTGCTTAGTAAGAAAACGGGTATAGAGTGAACTTGCGAGAGAACTTCAATGTCTTTCTGGAATCGGGAGATCGGGCGAAGGAATGCCGGAGTGGCTGCACGATGGCGTTATATATTCCCTTGTTTGTTATGAGCGCGCTTCAACTTGGCGTATCAAACGTTGCAACTGAGCTCGCCTATATCAATCCGTCCATTACGCTTATTTGCACTGTGGTCGCGGCCTTTTTAAACCTGCTTCTATCGAATGTGGCTTTTTCATTATTTGCCGTCGACCGGTCCAAAGAGACGGTGCAACCGGCTCGAACCCCTCCGGTTTATCTCTTGGCCTCGACGCTTCCCCTCCAGATTTCTGGGGCGCTGCTAATTTATTTGGTTCACTTGATTTTATCGGCAATTGTAGTCTTTGCCTCGCTTGCGAGCAGTCAGCTCGGGGTGTTGTGCTCGCTTGTGGTGACGGTAATCGTGACGCTTCTTTCCGCGTCGTTCGTATTCGTGATGATTGAAGATGCAGACGTGGGGCAGAGGGGACTACGAGGCATTCGGTTTGCACCACGCTACGTCATGCGTTCGTTCACGGTGCTTCGTTCCTCCTGCAGAGAAATCGCACGTCCCGCAACGCTGCTGGTGGTATGGAACCTGGTTGCAAGTTGCGCTATCCAGGTTCTTGTTGGATGGGTAGTTTCGAGTGTGGCGCTGCCGTCGGTACTTTCAGTGACGGCGCTTGTACATGAGGGACTTTATTATGGGGCGTTTGCTTATATGCTGCTTTTGCTAGTTCATTGTGCGGTTGCGAGTTGGCTCGAAATTGACGTGCTCATGGGGGTGTCCTTGTGCGTATCCGAGCAGGCGCGATAGCCCGAAGATGAAGCCGCGTTTTCGACATTGAGTTCCTGCGTACCTTGCTTTCTAAGCAGAATTGGCGCGCCGTCTGTTAACGATCGTTTTCCAAGAATTCTTTTGTTGCTCATTTTTATAGGCTTCTCGTTGCTATAATCGCCCACCGCTCAAGATAATCGGAGAGGTTTTCCTATATGGCTCAAACAAAGCAAGGTGGCATCGTACTCAGGCAGTGGCTCCCGCTTATCGGGCTCGCCTGTTGTACGTTCGTGTTCAACACGTCGGAGTTCATGCCCATCGGCCTGCTGACCGACATCGCCGCATCGTTTTCGCTCACCGAGGCCCAAGCTGGCATCATGATCTCGGTCTATGCCTGGGGCGTCATGCTGCTGTCGTTGCCGCTCATGGTGTTCGCTTCGCGCTTTGAGTTCAAGCGGATGCTGCTCGGCGTGCTTGCCGTGTTCTCGCTGGGCCAGTTCCTGTCCGCTGTGGCACCGACATATCCCATCCTGGTCTGTGCGCGCCTGGTGGTCGCCTGCGCGCACGCCGTGTTCTGGTCAGTCGCCTCGATTATGGCCTCGCGCCTGGTCGACACTCGTCACGGCGCGCTCGCCATCAGCATGATCGCCACGGGCTCGTCCATCGCACAGATCTTTGGCCTGCCGATCGGCCGCGCCATCGGCCTGGCCGTGGGCTGGCGCATGACGTTTGCCGTGGTCGGGGCTTTTTCTGCCGTCGCGGTGGTGTACCAGGCCGCCGTGTTCCCGGCCATGCCGGCGGGCGAGCGCTTTACCGTTAAACAGCTGCCCGTGCTGCTCAAGAATCCGTTCCTGATCGCGCTCTACGCGGTCACGGTCTTTATGGCGACCGGCTACTACGCGGGTTACAGCTATATCGAGCCTTTCCTGGCACAGGTCGCGCACGTCGACGCAAGCGCTATTACCATGACGCTGACGGCGTTCGGCTGCTCTGGTCTGCTCGGAAGCTGGCTGTTCGGCCGCCTGTTCGACGGGCACCGGTTCCCGTTCTTGGCTATCACGCTCTCCGGCGTGCCGGTGGCCCTGCTGCTTATGGGTCCGGTTGCACCGTCGCTCGTCGCCGTTCTCGCTGTTTGCGCGCTATGGGGCTGCTGCGCCACGGCCTTCAATGTGGCGTTCCAGGCCGAGCTTATCAAGTACACGCCGTCGGACTCGTCGGCCGTCGCCATGTCGATCTTCTCGGGCCTGTTCAATCTGGGTATCGGCACCGGTACGGCGATCGGCGGCGCCGTGGTTTCGGGCCCCGGTATCGCCTGGATTGGCTTCGTGGGCGGGGCGATTACCGTCGTGGGCGTCATCCTCGCCATCACGGTGCTATTCCCAGCCATACGCCGTGCCAAGCTCGTTGCCTAATCATGTTCCCTCATCAGTTGCGGTGGAATAGTTCCT